>JAIRRU010000117.1 GCA_031255815.1 Treponema sp.
GGGGACTGGAACCACCTGGTGTTCCGCACTTACCACGAGATCCACTACCAGGGCTACACCAAGGCGACCCATGGGGAATCCTGGATCTTCGAGGCGGTGATTGACGAAAACCGGAACGGCCTGAACTACTACGGGAGCTACCTTTTGGGCTACCGCATGCCCCTGGTTCTCAATACGGCGGGCTTTCTGGCGGAAATGGATCGGTATCTCCACAACAGCCCCCAGGGTGGTTACTGGGGGGACGAACTGGGCCGCTGGATCTTCAGCCTCCTGTTCAACTTCACGGTTACCGGGGATTTGGACGCCGCCCTGATCGTCCAAACGCGGACTATGCGGAACTACCAGGACGGGGACCGGGCCAACAGCGCCCATTACTACTACCAGTACCGGGAACTGGATACGGACAGGCCCCTAAGGCTGGATTTCTACCGCGCGGCGGCAATTTTTACCTATAAATTGCATTAACCTGCCGCTGTTCTGTTGTTTTTTTTCGATGAATCGTGGTAGAGTTAAATAGGTACATAGGCTTGTTTCAAAATCGGCCGGGTTTTGGAACAGCTTCCTTTACTTAAAAGTAGGGTAAAGGCGTTTTTTTACCGAAAATAGCGAAGAGGTAAGCGGTGGCTTCGGTTCATGAGTACAAACGGCTTGAAAACGCTCTTGTTGAAACGACGAAAAATATCGTTGTCGCGGCGGTTAAGGGTATCGGCGGTTTCTTTAAGGCCTTTTTCAGGGCTCTTACCCGCCGCTACACGGTCGTTTTAGTCCCTCATTCGGAAAAAAAGGTTTACAACCTCCATATCACGATCTTTTCCCTCTGCTGCTTCCTGTTCATCATAGCGGGGCTGGTGGGGGCTTTTTTCTGGTACGGCGCTTCTTATAACAGCGCGCAGGCCACGCTGGTCAGCAAGGACAGCCGCCTAAAGGACGTTCAGGCCAACCTCGATCAGTTAAGGGACGAGGTAACGGGGCTTCTCCACGAGGCCCGGGGTTTTGAAACCGCCCTTTCGGGAACCCTTTCCGCCCTGGGGGCGGAGCTTAAACAGCCGGGGGACGCCCGCTCGCCCTCGGGGGATCTTTCCTCGTTTTTCGACATCCAGGAGACCCCGGAGGGGCTGCTCCAGGAGGTGGACGATGTCCGCAGGCTTTCCGCCTACCTTGCCTCGGCCCAGACGCCTATCCGGGAAATCGGAACCCTGCTGGATTCCCAGAGCGCCCTTTTGACGGAGATTCCCAGCATCTGGCCTATCAAGGGCGGCATCGGGCATATTTCCATGTACTTCGGGCAAAACGTGAACCCTTTCTCCGGCCAGTACTACATCCACAAGGGGATAGACCTTTCCACTTACCGGCAGGGGGATCCGATTGTGGCTACCGCCGACGGGCAGGTGGTTACCATTGATTTTGAGGCCGAAGGTTTCGGCAACTACATAATCATCAAGCACAAACACGGTTATTATACCCGCTACGCCCATCTGCTCCGGGCCAACGTAAAAACCGGGCAGCGGGTTCAGCAGGGGGAGCTTATCGGCTGGATCGGCAATACGGGGCTTTCCACCGGGCCCCATGTGCATTACGAGGTGCATATCGGTTCCGATGTGGTGGATCCCTACAAGTACATCAACATCCGATCCCGCATCGCCCGTCCCGCTACCCGCTAAAGTAAAGGTTCCCATGTCCCGTCGCGGCGATTTCTCGATTAACACGATTATCGGCCCCAATACCAGCGTAAGGGGTAATCTGGAGATCGACGGCTTTATCCGGATAGACGGTAACGTCCGGGGGGATGTAAGCGCCCGGGGCCGGGTGGTTGTCGGCGAAGATGCCCGCATGAAGAGCAATATCAGCGGAACGGCAGTAACCGTCGGCGGGGTGGTTCACGGCAACGTGCTGGCCAGCGAGAGGCTTGTCGTGCTGGCCACCGGCATGGTTATCGGGGATGTGATCACCCGCCGGATCCAGGCGGATAACGGCTGCCTGATCCACGGCAAGGTACAGGTGTGTCCCAGCGAGGAAAGCTGGAACCAGACCCTTTCCGAGTACCGGGACGCCCAGGGGGTCAGGTCGGTGCTGTCCTCTATCCCGAAAGCATATGGCCAAGGTTGATCTTTCCGATCCCATAGCGCCGGTTCTGAATCCCGCGGCCTACGCCAAGGCCCAGGGGGAAGCGAAGAATAGCCGGGATAAGACCGTCCGCCGGGGAGGGAAGGCACTTTTCTCCTCCCTTCTGGAACAGACCCGGGAAGAAGCCGCCGGAGAACTGGGGGAGCTGCGGGATCTGCCCCCCTCCCGGGAAGCGGCGGAAAAGCTTCTGGACGATGTCCGATCCGCCGGGGATGATCTGCGGGATCGGCCCTTCCCCCAGGAAATTCTGCGTTACAAGAAAGCGGTTCGGGACTTTATCCACTATGTGGTGGAAAACGGCCTTGCCGTGGAGGAACAGATAGGCATTCCCAAAGGCCGCCTGCCGGGCTACCGGGGCCGCCGGGGCGGTCCGGATTCCCAGGATCGGAACAGGTACAGCATTGTACAGGTAGCAGACCGGAAACTTGAGGAAATGGCCGCCCGGCTTCTTTCGGATCAGCTTTCCCAGCTCGAACTGCTGGCCCGGCTTGAGGAAATCAACGGCCTTCTGGTAGATTTATTGCAATGAGTGACTCGGACGAAAATTACGGGAACCCGGACGAAGACGAGGATATCGCTTCGCTGGAAGATAACCTTCTGGAACAGGAATTTGAGAACACGGGTATCGCCGTTGAAACCGGCGGCGGCCCCGAGTCCATTGCCCCGGACACGCCAATCTACCGGCTCAGGCTGCTCTACTCTAACGAAACCTTTCTGGCGGTGTACAAGGGGGAGCCCTTAAGCCCCCTTTCAATGGTAGTCGTCCCCACCCGCTACGGCCGGGATCTTGCCCAGGTAATCGGGCCGGTCAGGCGGGATCACAGTTTTCAGCTTTCCGATATCGCCTGGATAGAACGGCCGGCGGACAGGGATGATCTGGAACGTTCCGCCTACAACCGGGAGCAGGAAAAAGACACCTTCCGGATCTGCAGGGAAAAAATCGCCTCCCACAGGCTGGACATGAAGCTGGTGTCGGTTCACCACCTCCTGGAGGAATCCAAGATACTGTTCTTTTTTACCGCGGAGAGCCGGGTGGATTTCCGGGAACTGGTGAAAGACCTGGTGGCCGTTTTCAGAACCCGGATAGAACTGCGGCAGATAGGCGTGCGGGACGAAGCCCGGGTGGCCGGCGGCCTGGGGGTCTGCGGCCGCTGTTACTGCTGCCACGCCGTCTCCGACAAGCTGAAGCCCGTTTCCATCAAGATGGCCAAGGATCAGAACCTCTCCCTTAACTCGATGAAGATATCCGGCCCCTGCGGCAGGCTCCTCTGCTGCCTTGCCTATGAACACAATTTTTACAGCGAGCAGCGCCGCCGCCTTCCCCCGGAAGGGGCCCGGGTAAGCTACGAGAACAGCCCCTGGAGGGTGGCGGAGGTAAACGTCGTGCTCGGCCGCGTCAAGATCTCCGCGGAAGACGGCCGGACTCTCAGTTTTCCGGCCGCGGCCTTCGCGAAGGTGGACAACCGCTGGAAATTCGCCGGACTCCCCCCGGAGGACGCTAACTAGAGTCTGTCCGCAAAGTCGGTTACTTTGCGGACAGACACTAACTAAACCTGGGCAGCAGCTTTCCGTGGGCTTCGATAAGCTCGTCCACCATCTTCCGGATATCGTCAAGGGACAGTTCCGCCGCCGTGTGGGGGTCCATCATCGCCGCGTGGTATACCGCGTCCCGTTTGCGGGTACGGGCCGCCTCAATGGTCAAAAGCTGCACGCTGATGTTGCTTACGTTCATCGCGGCAAGCTGGAGGGGCAATTTACCCGCATGACAGGGGCTGACGCCGTTTCCGTCCACCAGGCAGGGTACTTCCACACAGGCTTCCCGGGGGAGGTTTTCGATCAGGCCGCCTGAGTTCAGCACGTTTCCGCCTATCTTGTAGGGCGTCCCGGTAGCTATCGCCTCCATGATATACGAGGCGTACTCGCGGCTGCGCTCATGGGGCAGGACGCTTTGGCTGGCCAGTTTCCCGTACTCCTCTTTCCAGCCCGCAATCTGCCTGACGCAGCGGCGGGGATACTCGTCCAGGGGAATGTTGAACCGCTCGATAAGTTCCGGGTAACGGTTCTTGATGTAAAACAGATTGTACTCGGCGTTGTGTTCGCTGGATTCGGTGCAGTAGTAACCCAGTTTTTCCAGGTAGTCGAAGCGCACCATGTCGCCGTGTTTTTCCTTCCGGTTTTTCTCCGCCGCGCGTTTTTTGATTTCCGGGTAGAGGTCGTTGCCGGCGGCGTCCCGGATTTCCAGGAGCCAGGCCATGTGGTTGATCCCCGCGATTTTTTCTATGCGGCCCTCCAGCTTGTCTTCCATGCCCAGGCTCTTGAGGAGATGTTCGGAACATACCTGAACGCTGTGGCAGAGCCCGACGGTTTTTACCTCCGTGTAAGTCTGCAGGTAGCCGGAAAGCATGGCCATCGGGTTGGTGTAGTTGAGGAACCACGCGCCGGGACAGACGGCTTCTATGTCCCGGGCAAAGCCTTCCATCACCGGAATCGTCCGCAGGGCCCGCATAATGCCGCCGATACCCAGGGTGTCGGCGATGGTCTGGCGGAGGCCGTATTTTTTCGGTATCTCGAAATCCGTAACGGTGGCCGGTTCGTAGCCCCCCGCCTGGATGGCGTTTACCACAAAGTCCGCGCCTTTCAGCGCCGCCTTCCGGTTTTCAACTCCAAGGTAGGACGAGATCCCCGCCTTGCCGCCTTTCCCCTGGTTAATCGCGCCCAGAATCGCCTCGCTCTGGCTGAGCCGTTCCCCGTCTATATCGTAAAGGGCAATTTCCGCGTCCCGCAAAGCCGGTGTACACATCGCGTCGCCCAGCACATTGCGGGCAAATATAGTACTGCCCGCGCCCATAAAAGCAATTTTCACTGTAACAGCCTCCTTCCCCAGGATATTACAAATACGTAAAAAATAGAAGCGAATATTTGACACCGCTACCGAACCATACTAATCTATACTTAGTTACAAAAAGCAAGGAGACTCTTTATGAAAAAAAAGTGCATGACGGTTCTATCTTTTTTTCTTGTCCTGTTCATCGTATCAGCTATGGCAGCCTGCGGCGGGAAATCGTCCGGAGGGGCTTCCTCCAGAACAGGCCAGTCCGGCGGAGGTTCCAGGGAATTCCAGCCCGTGCCCGAGGGGGACTGGTTACAACCCTATCCTGTTACGGTGAACCTTACCGCTGTTAAAAGTGAAGGCAACGACCTTGTATACGAGAGGGGCGACGACTACACTAACAACCCCTGGACCAGAGCCTGGAAAGAAAAATTAAACATCCAGGTTAGCTACGACTGGAACGATGCGGGCGGCAGCCAGTACGATACGAAACTGAACATGGCCATTGCGTCCGGAACCCTGCCGGATGTTTTCCGGTGTAACTATAATCAATTCCGCCAGCTGACCCAGGCCGGCCTCTTGCAGGATGTAACGGAACCCTACCAGAAGTATACTTCCCAGCGTATCCGGGACTACGAAAAGACAGACCCCGACACTATCAAGACCGCCATGCTGGACGGCAGAGTCTATGGGGTGCCCGTGTATTATTACGGCATCATCGACCAGCCCCGGGATCTGTGGGTTCGCAAGGACTGGTATGAGGCCGAGGGCAAACCCGAAATAAAAACCGTGGCTGACTTCGAGAAACTGGCCAAAACCTTTATGAGCAAACATGGCGGCTACGGTATCGCTTCCAGTAATACCCTGGAAGAGCTCTTTATGACCGGCCCCATGTTCAAGGTCTACCTGGGCAATCCCTCCGCCAACAACGATTTCTGGTACAAGGACGCCTCGGGCAGAATCAAGGCGGGGATTTCCCATCCCGAAGCGAAAACCGCCCTTACCTATTGGGCCAGATGGTTCAAGGAAGGCATTTTGAACCCCAATTTTGCCAGCACCGATTACAACAAAATGCTTGAGGACATCGTGAACGGCAAAACCGGCATGGAACCCTACTGGCAGTGGCAGGGCTGGCACGCGGGGCCGAACCTGGTAGCCAGTCAAGGCAGCGATAATGCGTATATGATCCCCCTTCCTTTCCCCACGGTAGACGGCTCTCAGGTGATGGGCCAGGTGGGCTTTCCCAACAGTTCTCTGGTCGTTGTCAACAAGAACTGCGCGAATCCCGCAGCGGTTATGAAGCTCCTCAGTTACACGGACAAAATTATGTTCGACCCCGATACCGTACTCACCGAAGAGGAATTCCGCGCCTATACCGACGGCCAGCGGGAACATGCGCCGCAGCCCGTCAATATGATCGACCCCAGTGCGGATATGATTCAGTTTGTACACGTACTCCACGCCTTAAAGACCGGGGATACAAGCGAGTTGTTCACCTCGGGCATGAAGAAGAAGTACAGCGACTCCATTGCCTGGCTTGAGCGCCGGGATACCGGCGGCTTGGGCGCATACCTGCAGCAGGGCTTTGACGGCTGCGCTTATGACCGCAGCAAGTTCTTGTTGGACAACAATTTCATCGTCAAGACCGCCATGTGGGGCGCGCCCCCGGTGGACTTCGAAAAGACGGTGAACGCCTTCGATGTGGTGGTACAGGGCTTTACCAAGATCATTCTGGGCCAGGAGCCGGTGGATTCATACGAGAAGATCATAGCCGCCTGGTACGCTAACGGCGGTAAGATCATGGAAGACGCCGTGAACCGGGACTATAACAAATAAGCGCTTTCCTCAAGACAGGCAGAAGGTATTTCAAGCGGAAGTTGTTCAGAAACTGAAGTTTCTGAACAACCCTATTAAGTCTCTGAATACTATCTTGGGAGTGCAGCATACCTCATTCTTTCAGGGAGGCTTACCGATTTTTTCCCGCGGAGGGGGTTTCGAATGTTTGAACGCTTAAAAAAAGAATTGCCTTTACATATACTGCTCATTCCCGGTGTCGTCCTGACCTTTATTTTTTCCTATCTGCCTATATACGGGCTTATCATGGCCTTTGAGGATTACAATCCCGGCCTGGGATTTTTTAAATCCCCCTGGGTAGGGTTTGAAAATTTCAGGCTGGTTTTTTCCCAGGGGCAGTTTCAGCGTACTATTTTTAATACCCTTTTTATTTCCTCTTTTAAAATTGCCATCAGTACCTTTTCTTCTGTGGTTTTCGCCCTGCTCCTGAACGAAATCCCCTGTAAATTGAGCAAAAGACTGTTCCAGACCATTGTATATATCCCTAATTTTATATCCTGGGTTATCATGGCCGGTATTTTGTTTAACATTCTGGCCGCCGACGGGCCCCTCAATCTGCTCCTCGGCCTGTTTGGTATCAGTCCGGTTCAGTTTTTATCAAACCCGCTGGTTTTCCGCTGGACTATTATCATAAGCGATGTCTGGAAAACCTTCGGTTTCGGTACGGTAGTTTATCTGGCGACCATTACGTCTATTGACCCCGGGCTCTACGAGTCTGCCGTTATTGACGGGGCGGGCCGGTTCAGGCAGATCCTGCATATTACGCTGCCCAGTCTGGGCCCCATCATAGTCCTCATGACGGTGCTGGCCCTGGGGAATGTGCTGAACGCCGGCTTCGACCAGATTTATAACCTGTATTCCCCCGCGGTTTACACGTCCGGGGACGTTATTGATACTTTCGTATACCGGCTGGGGCTCCAGAACGGGAAATACTCCATCGGCACGGCGGTGGGCCTGTTCAAATCCGTCGTTTCCTGCATGCTCATTTCCCTGTCCCTGATCATCGCCGACAAAGTGGCGAATTACAAAGTTTTTTAGGAGGGCTCTATTATGATTTTCAGGACAAGAGGGCAGAAGATATTCAATGTTTTCAATTATATTTTTATCAGCCTGGTTTGCCTGTCCTGTTTTCTGCCCATATTAAACACCCTGATGGTGTCTTTCAGCTCGCCGTCCTTTGTGTCCGCCGGAAAGGTATACTTCTGGCCCAAGGGTTTTACTACCATGTCCTATGAGTTCGCTATCAGTAACGGTAAGTTCCTGCGCGCTTTCCGGGTTTCCGTACTGCGCTGCGTCCTGGGGGTGTCTATTAACCTGTTTATGATGGTAACTACGGCTTACCCCCTTTCCAAGACCACGGCCCGCTTCGGCGCCAGGAATTTTTACATGACCTTTTATGTTATCACCATGCTTTTCGGGGGCGGCCTGATCCCCTACTATATCCTGGTGACCCAGCTGGGGCTGATGAATACCATTTGGGCCCTGGTTCTGCCCCTGTCCTGCCCGGTGTATTCCATGGTCATTCTGATGAACTTTATGCGGAGCCTGCCCGCCGAGCTTGAGGAAGCGGCTATGATAGACGGCGCGGGCCACTTTAGGACTCTTTTTTCGATTTACCTTCCGGTCTTGAAGCCGGCCTTGGCCACAGTGGGCCTGTTCGCGTTTGTATACCATTGGAACGATTGGTTTACCGGAGCGCTGTTCATGCACTCCCCCCAAAACTACCCTCTGCAGACCTATCTCCAAACCCTTTTGGTTAGTTTTAGAGAAATGCTGCGGCAATCGGGTTCGAACTATTACGAACTGCTCAGGCGGATGAACGAACAGACAGGCCGGGCGGCCCAACTGTTCATGGGTTTGGTGCCCATATTAGTGGTGTACCCGTTCCTCCAAAGGTACTTTACCACAGGTCTGGTGGTTGGCAGCGTTAAAGGCTGAGTTCTTGCCTTTGCCGCTTAAGTCCGGTATATTTCTCTTCGGAGAACTTAATATCAGAGGACATACGGCGGAGGTAACGGTATGAAGGCGCTTATCATCGGCGGCACCGGGGTTATTTCGACAGACGTGGTCAGGCTTGCCCTGGCCGGGGGCTGGGACATTACCCTGCTTAACCGGGGGCGGCAGAGCGGCGCCGTCCCCCAGGGGGCCCGCGTCATTGAGTGCGACGCCAGGGACGGGGAGGCTATGCGGAAAGCCCTGGAGGGGAAGCGTTTCGACGTGGTGGCCAACTTTATCGGCTACCTCCCCGAACAGGTTGAGCAGGATATCCGCCTTTTCGAGGGCAACTGCGATCAGTACCTGTTCATCTCCACCTGCTGCGTCTACCAGAAACCGGACGGCCCCTATCTGACCACCGAATCCAGCCCGCTGCGGAACCTCAATTCCCTCTACGGCCGGCGGAAGATAGCCTGCGAGGAAACCCTTAACCGGGCCTACCGGGAAAGGAATTTCCCCGTTACCATCGTGCGGCCCAACTGGACCTACAACAGGGGAACCATCCCCTTTATCATGAGCCCCTGGACCCTCGTGGATCGGCTTGAGAAAGGGCTGCCCGTCATCATCCCCGGAGACGGGGAGAGCCGCTTTACCATCACCCACGCCGCGGATTTTGCCCTTGGTTTTACGGGGCTTATGGGAAACTACCACGCCATCGGCCACGCCTTCCACATCACCGGAGAAGAGGCCCTTACCTGGAACCAGTACCTGGAGCAGATTGAGCGGATCACCGGGCGCAAGGCGGAGGCCGTCCGCATCGCCACCGATTTTATCTGCCAGGTAAACCCCGCCCTGCACGATGACCTGAAGGGGGACAAGACGGTAAACTTCCTCTTCGACAACACGAAGATACGGCGCTTCGTCCCCGGCTTTGCCGCCCGTATTTCCTACTACCAGGGGGTGAAGGAATCAATAGAATACCTGAGATCCCGCCCGGAACTGCAGCAGATCGACGCCGCCTATACCGCCGGCTATGAAAAGGTGCTGGCCGCCTATGCCGGTGTTCTGAAAGGGTAGAAGGCGGGGTATTAAACCCCATCGGTACGAATAAATTTCCTCGAAATTGCGGGTTAAGTTGAGCCGTCTTGGCAACACGGAAGATTATACTGGCGGGGGGATTTTCGGTTTACAGGGCCGCGGGCCGGGGCGGGTCATGGGATCCGGACAGCAAGGCCCGGTAGATCCGGTAGTTTTCCTCGTCAAAGCAGACGAAGACGATCCTTTCTATTGCCGGGGTTGCCGGAAGGGTGTTTCCGACCGTCTCCACGGCAAGGGCGGCGGCCTTGTCCTTGGGGTAGCCGTAGATCCCGGTGCTGATGTTGGGGAAGGCAAGGCCCGTAAGCCCTTCACCCTGGGCCAGGAGCAGGCTTTTCCGGTAACAGGAGGCCAAAAGTTCCGCCTCGCCCTGCCCGCCGCCGCGCCAGACCGGGCCTACCGTGTGGATCACCCGCCTGCAAGGGAGTTTCCCCGCCCCGGTTATCACCGCGTCCCCGGCGGGGCAGGGGCCGCCGGGGAGTTCCCGCCGCTCCCGGGCAATGCGGATGCACTCCTCCAGCAGGGCGGGCCCCGCGGCCGCGTGGATAGCCCCGTCCACCCCCCCGCCGCCCATAAGGCTGGAGTTGGCGGCGTTCACGATAGCGTCTATCCGGAGCCGGGTGATGTCGCCCCGGAAAAGTTCTATGATTGCCATTTTACCCCGCTTTAAACGCCTGCAGCCGCTTGGCCCGCGGCGCTCAACCGCCTGCTTCAGGCGGTAAGAGATAAAGGCGGCCCGCTCCCCGTTGGGAGAAACATGGCCGAACCAGTTGTTGCTTCCATCAAAGGTCATCTGGGCGGGACTGGAACCGTCCGCCTCCATTTTTCCCACATTGGCGGGCCTGCTCCAGTTCTTCCGCCAGATCTTCCCAGCCGGCGGTTTTTTCACTTATCGCCCCGGTAAGGGCCTTAAGTTTCTCCTGAACCGCCCGGGCTTTTTCACCGTTGGAGTAGACCTCCGGAAGGCTTAGCCGCGCCTCCAGCCCGGCCTTCTCGGCCTCCAGTTCCTCCAGGGCCTTGAGGATCTCCGCCTCCCGCCGTTCCAGCCTGCGGATCAGGGTCTGGCGCTGCTTTACCGCTTCCCGCCGCT
>JAIRRU010000119.1 GCA_031255815.1 Treponema sp.
GTCCAGGACCTGCGGAGCCTGTTTTCCACCTGCCGGCTTTACCAGAAACAGAACAGCCAGCTTAAAAACCGTATCCATTCCCTTCTCAAGGAGCATCTGTACGGCTTTACCCAGGAAGAGATCTTTAACCGGAAGAAACGGGAAGTCATTCGCGGTATCTCTGGGGACCCCCTGTTGAAGTTCCAGCTGAACCAGCTTATGGACTTTACCCCGTTAGGTAGACAGTATTAAGCGACTTGCCCACAGTTAAACATATTAGGTGCGACATGGTCAAGCGCCGAATGCATACGAATCCTAAAGGCCCGCGGGATTCCGGTTTGCCAGGCCGTTCCGTTTCGCCCCATTCCCGCGGCAAAGCTCCGCCGCATTTTGCCAGCCCTGGTCACGCTTCCTGTGGAAGCGATGCTTCGCAAACGCTTATCCGGGCCGCCAAACCGTCGTGCAGCCGGAACGAGGGCCGCCGCCGGACGGACGGGCTTGCCGTAGTCCGGTTTGCGGGGTATCCGGTATCAGGCGCCTTTTCGGGCGGTTCGCGGTAAATGGCAAATTGCCGCCCTTTATTATCGCGCCCTTATCATCCATACTGGCTTTATGGTAGACCTGCACACTCATTCCAGAGCCTCGGACGGAAGCCTGAATCCCGACGAACTTATCCGGGAGGCCTCCCGCCGGGGTCTGCGGGCAATCGCGCTGACCGATCACGATACCATAAACGGTTTGGGCAGGGCGAAGGATGAGGCCCGGAGGCAGGGAATACTTTTCATCCCCGGCATCGAAATTGAGATTGAGTACCAGGGCGCCGGGGAATTTCACCTGCTTGGCCTGGGAATCGGGCGGCCGAGCCCCGCCTTCCGGGAAGCGGTGGCGGAGCTTTCCCGCCGCCGGGAGCTGCGGAACCGGGAGATTCTTGCGCGTATGAACGAGATGAGCATTGGGGCCACCTGGGAGGAGCTGCTCGCCCTGGCCCGGGGGGATGAAACCCAAAGCGGCGCGGGGCCCGGGGAAGAGGCGGGCCCTTCCCTGGGGCGGCCCCATTTCGCCGCGCTTCTGGTGAAACGGGGAATAGTAAAAAACCGGGAACAGGCTTTTTCCCGGTACTTGAGGGAAGGGAAGCCTTTTTACGCGCCCAAGGCGGGCCTGGAATTCGGGCGGGCGGCCGCGCTTATCCGGGAATCGGGGGGAATTCCCGTCCTGGCCCACCCCATGTCCCTCTATGCGGCCTGGGGCCGTCTGCCGGCCCTGCTGAAGGAACTGAAAGACAGGGGCCTTGCGGGTATCGAAGCCTGGCACCCCACCGCGAAACCGCGGGAATGCCGCCGGCTTGAGGATCTGGGGAAGGAGCTCGGCCTCTGCATAAGCGCGGGAAGCGATTTCCACGGCGAAGCCCGGCCGGATCGCAGGCTGGGCTACACCTGCGGCGGCCGGGAGATAGAGGACAGATTCCTTGAGAACATAGAGGCGGTTTGCAAGCTTTCCAACAACGTTATTGAATAAGGCCGGGGCCTTATGGTATAAGTTGCCATGAAAGTAGAAAAAGACCGTGTGGTCGCCATCGACTATACCCTCACGGACGATAATAATCAGGTAATCGATTCTTCCTCCGGCGCGGAACCCCTGGAGTACCTCCACGGGCACCGCAATATTATCCCCGGCCTGGAACGGGCCCTGGAAGGCATGGCCGCGGGGGACAAGCTTACCCTTACCGTTTCCGCGGGGGACGCCTATGGCGAGCGGGATGAAAAACTCGTCATGGACGTGCCCCTGTCCCGCTTTGACGGCGTTGAACAGGTCGAGAAGGGGATGCAGTTTGAAGCGCAGACCCCGGAAGGCCGCCGGGTGGTAACGGTAACCGGGGTGGACGGCGAAAATGTCACCCTGGACGGGAACCATCCCCTGGCCGGCAGGGATCTTAACTTCGACGTTACCGTAAAATCGGTCCGGGAGGCGAAGGCGGAGGAGCTTTCCCACGGGCATGTCCATTCCCACGGCCATGATCACGGACATTCCTCTGATCACGGGCATCATCACCGGCGTTAAATCCCGCCTGGGGCTGTTTACCGGGTTTGGTATGAAGGGCGGTGATTTTGCCGTTTTTGCCCTTGCCCTGGGGGTGCTGGTATTCTCCGCCCTGCGGGTATACGCCGCTTCCCCGGTTCCCGCCGCGCTCACCGTCCAGGCCGGGGGGGAGCGCTGGGTGTTCCCCCTGGACGGGGAGCGGGTTTTTACCGCTCCGGGCCCGCTGGGGGACACGGTAGTGGAACTGAGGGGGAAATCGGCGCGGATACTTTCCTCCCCCTGCGCCAACCAGACCTGCGTCGCCCAGGGGGCGATTCACGGCCGCGGGCAGTGGCTGGCCTGCCTTCCCAACCGGGTCATGGTATCCATAAGCGGGGACACTGAAGGGGAGCTCGATTCGCTCGCCTGGTAGCGCGGGCGATTCCCGCCTGGTTTCAGTTCCGGGGGACGCCGGGAGACGCTGCCTGCCCCTGCTGGGGGCTTTCTGCCTCTTTCTTTCCACTATCGAGTACCTTATCCCCAAACCCCTCCCCTTTATGCGGATAGGGCTTGCCAACCTTCCCTTAATGCTGGCCCTGGACATCTTGCCCCTCAGAGCCTGCCTCCTCCTGGCGCTGATCAAAGTGTTGGGCCAGGCCCTTGTTACCGGGACCCTCTTTTCCTACGTGTTCCTCTTTTCCTTTGCGGGAAGCTTCGCGTCGATCCTGGCTATGTTCGCCCTCCGCCGGTTTCCGGGACCGGAACGGCTGAGCCTGGCGGGAATCGGCGTCGCGGGGGCCATGCTTTCCAACGGAACCCAGCTTGCCCTGGCCCGTTTTCTGGTCTTCGGCGCGGGGACGCGCTTCCTTATCCCCCCCTTTCTTGCCGCCGGCCTGCTTAGCGGCCTTGCCCTGGGCCTCTTCTGCGAAAGGTTCCGCTCCCGCTCCCGGTGGTATTCCTCCCGGCTCCGGAAAGCCGGGCCGCGGCCCCTCCCCGCAACGAGCCGGCCCGGCAACGATCCGGCGCGGGAGAAAGACGGGCCCGGAGCCGAAGGCGGAAAAGCGCCGGGGTTTCCTCTCCGGCTGCGCTTTGCCCGCTTCTTTAGGGGAAAGGGGCTCATCCTTGCCGGCCTTCTTATGGGGACAGCCTTTCTGCTGAACCCCTCCCTGCCCTTCCGGACGGCGCAGTTTTTGTTTTTCTGGCTCTGCGCCCTGGTTTCGGGGAGAAAACAGCGGCCCCTGCTCAGCCTCTCGGTAATTGCCGCGGTGGTTCTGGTGAACCTTCTTAGCCCCTACGGCCGGGTGCTGGCGGAGCTCGGCCCCCTCAGAATAACCGGGGGAAGCCTTACCGCGGGCCTGCTTAAGGGGATAAGCCTGGAAGGCCTCCTCATGCTCTCCGGCGCGCTCATCTCCTGCGGGGCGCCGGACGCCCTCTACCGGCCCCAGCCCGGACACAACGGCCCCCGCGGTGCGGGGAGAAGCGGCGGAGAGGGGATCGGCGGTTTCGGAACCCTCCTGGCCGAAAGCTTCCGGCTCTTCGGAAAAATCGGCGAAAAGAAAGGCCGGGTTAAGGTAAAACAGCTTATCGAAGGAATCGACGCCCTCTTGCTGGAGCTTGAAGAAGAAGAAGCGGAACACGCCGGAGGGCCAAAAACCGCCGCCGGAGAACCGGATGCCCGCGTTGGGGAAAGTCCCGCCAAGCGCCGGGGAAGGCTGCTCCTCTTTCTGGGAACGCCCCCGGTTATCGCGTTAACTTTGCTGTCCCTGCTGTAAAAAACCGCCGCCCCGAATTCCCCGGGAGGGGTTTTAATTGCCTGTTTTTTGACTGGAGGGGCTTTCCCGGAACTTCAATTTTTGGGAAACGCTCCGTAACACCCCCGCTTTTAGAGATCCCCCACCTTTGTTCCCAAAAAACGCGCTTTTACAAAATCGGTAAAGGCCTGTTCTCTGCATTCAGCGGTATGGCCCATCCCCGGGTATTCTTTGTACCGGTAAGAAAAAGGATCGCCTTCAAGCCCTTCAAAAAATCTCCTGTTTCGCCGGTTCCCCTTATACCACGGATCAAATTCCCCGCAGGCGTGCCAGATAACCGGACGCGGCCTGTCGGTCTTTAGCAGTTGGGCGGCCAGGTACTTTACCGAATAAGATGTCTCGTGTATGTCAGGTTCCGGCCCGAACAGCGCGATACGGTTTTTTGCCACCTTGCTTCCGTCATTTACGAACTCAAGACTATCGTGATCCCCCGCGGCAAAGGCCCCCACGAATCCGAATACCTCAGGGTAGAGAAGCCCCATCCGTAAACTGCCGTAGCCCCCGTTTGAAAAACCGGAAATATAATTATCTTCCCGCTTTTCCGACAGCCTGGTGAACATAGCCCGCATTTTTACCGGAAGCTCTTCGCCCAAATAGCGGGCGTAGGGAAGCCCGTTCTTCATATCCACGTAACAGGAATAATGAACGTTCGGCATGATCAGGGCTATCCCCGCGGTTTCCGCTATCCTGACGCAGTGGGTCTTCCGCACCCAGTCGTTGTGATCCCCGTGCCCCCCGTGTAACAGCCAGACAGTTTTAATTTTACTGTTCCCTGCCGGCAGCACCATGTTCACATCCATGTTCATGCGCAGTACATCTGAATATAGATTTATTTCAAGGAAACTCATAATTCTCCTCTTTCAAGACTATCCAGCGTAGTATTTAGGGCGCCTTCGTAAAAATTCAAATCTTTTTCCGGCCGGGCAACGGTATGTATTCCGGAAAAACCGATCTTTTTTAAGTACTCGCTGAAGTTCATGAATTCCTTTTCCAGAGAACCGCCGTGACGGTTAACCAGTAAGAGTCCGGGCATTTTCGCTTTGGTTGCACAGGTGCCGGCGAGCGCGAAAAGATCGTTTTCGCCGCCTTTGAATTTTTCCTCCGCTCCGAATACCTGTTCCATGCAGAAGTCCGGCGAATAAGGAAACGCCGTTTCTCTGTAGTATTTATGGATATCAAGCGGAGCGTCAAAAGCGGCGGCCTTCCCGAAGACTTCAGGGTGAGCGAGCGCCTGACGGAAAGCCCCGTACCCTCCCATGTCCATTCCGGCGATAATACGATCTTCACCCTTGTCCGAGACCGG
>JAIRRU010000124.1 GCA_031255815.1 Treponema sp.
TGTGGCGATCCCTGGGCATTCCGGAAAGCCGCATCAGCTACCGGCCCAAGGAGGACAACTGGTGGGGCCCCGCCGGGACTACCGGCCCCTGCGGCCCCGATTCGGAGATGTTCTACGACTTCGGCAAGGAAGCCTGCGGGCCGGACTGCGGCCCCGGCTGTTCCTGCGGCAAGTGGCTGGAAATCTGGAACGACGTGTTCATGCAGTACAACAAAAACGCCGAGGGGAACTACGAGCCCCTGGCCCGTAAGTGCGTGGACACCGGTATGGGCATAGAGCGGACTGTTACCATCCTGAACGGCAGGAAGTCGGTCTACGAGACGGAGATATTCGCCCCTATCATCGGGAGCATCGAAAAGGCCATGGCCGCGGATTCCTCGTCCCCCTACGCCTACGGGTCGGATCCGGAAAAAGACCGATCCATACGGATTGTCTGCGATCACGTGCGTTCCGCCGCCTTCATCCTGGGAGACCCCAAGGCGGTAAGCCCCTCCAACCTGGGGGCGGGCTACGTGCTGCGCCGGCTGATCCGCCGGGCGGTGCGGCACTGCCGCAAGCTGGGCATAAATCTTGAGACGGGCGCGCCTTCCCTCTCCCCCATTGCCGCCCTGATCGTGGACAGTTTCAAGGGGCCTTACCCGGAACTGGCGGAAAACGCGGCCTTTATCGCCGCCGAACTGGACAAGGAGGAGGCAAGGTTCCGGGAAACCCTCCAGAAAGGGGAGCACGAATTTGAAAAACTCCTTCCCAATCTCCTAAAAGACCCCCGGAAGACCATGTCCGGCAGGCTGGCCTTTAAGCTCTACGATACCTACGGCTTTCCCATCGAGCTGAGCGAGGAGCTGGCGGCGGAAAAAGGCCTGATCGTGAACCGGGCCGAATTTGACGAGGCCTTTAAAAAGCACCAGGAACTTTCCCGTTCCCAGATCGGGCAGAGCTTTAAAGGCGGCCTGGGGGATCAGGGGGAGATGGCCACCCGCTACCATACCGCCACCCACCTTCTCCACCAGGCCCTGCGGATGGTTTTGGGGGATCACGTGGCCCAGAAAGGCTCCAACATCACCGCGGAACGGATGCGCTTCGATTTCTCCCACCCCGCCCCCATGACCGCGGAGGAAATACGGAAAGTCCAGGATATCGTGAACGAACAGATCCGGAAGGATCTCCCCGTTACCGTGGGGGTTATGAGCCTGGAGGAGGCCAGGGCTTCCGGGGCAATCGCCCTTTTCGGGGAGAAATACGAGTCCCAGGTCAAGGTCTACACCATCGGCAACTCCCCCGCCGGTTTCTTTTCCAAAGAAGTTTGCGGCGGCCCCCACGTGGAGCGCACCGGGGGCATGGGTACCTTTAAAATCCAGAAAGAGCAGTCCTCGTCCGCCGGGGTGCGCCGGATCCGGGCGGTTCTTGAGCCTTGATCCCGCTTTGCCTAACAGGGCTTACCGGCAGCCCTGTTGCGTACAGGGGACATAGCCATACGGGGGGAAAGAGGGTATATTAGACCTGTTCAAGAACCCGGTTGGTTCCCCTCTATGAGGATCTGCTCATAATCCGGGCGCGGCAGGGGCAGGCACTGTTTACCGGGCCGCTTTACAGTAACTTACCACCCGGAAGAGTCGTTTTAATGAGTGAGCTTGTTCTGAAACCCGGTTGGTTTTAAAATATTTGGCAGTTGTTTCAAAACCTGAAGCTTTGGAACAGCCGCTGCCGGCAGCGCAAGTTCTGAAAAGGGAATGAAATGAAACGGTTTTTAGTAGCTTTTTCTCTCTGTTTTTTCGTAAGCTCTCTAAGTTTTGCCCAGATCGATCTCCAAACCATCGCGGTGGTTAAACTCACCAAAAGCGAACCGATTACGGTTAAGCAGGTGAAGAACGAGGCGGAACAGTACGTCAAGGCCGCCCTGATCCAGGAAACGGGGCGGCAGCCTTCCGCCGACGAGTTGAACAAAGCCCTCCAGGGCCTCAGCCTGGATGACAAGCGCCAGGTGCTGAACCTTCTGATCAACGAAAAACTCACCCTCCAGGCCGCCGAACGGGATCGGGTCAGTATTTCGGAAAACGAGGTCAACCAGCAGATCAACGCCCTGCGTTCCCAGCTGGCCCGGAATATCGGGAAACAGCCCACGGACGCCGAATTTTCCCTGGCGATTAGAAACCAGATGGGGATGGAGCTTCCCGTCTACCGGGACATGGTCCGCCGCCAGCTTTTGATGCAGAAGTACCTGGTGGAAAAAAAGCAGAATGTTCTTAACGGCTTCAAGAACCCCACGGACGAGGATATCCTTACCGAGTACAAATTAAGGGAAACCCAGCTTGTGCGGCCCCGGACGGTACGTTTCTCCATGATCGAGATACCCTACGGATCGGACAAGGCCAAGGCGAGGGAGCTTGCCAATCGGCTGATGAGGGAAATAAACGGCAGCCCCGCCAAATTTGACGAGGCGGTGGTCAAGGGCCAGACGCCCAGTTCGGGATACCGGGCCGGGGACGGGGGTTACCTGCCCATGATCCCCCAGGCCCAGGCGGCCGCGGGTAAGGAATTTATCGACACCGCCTTTAGCCTGAAGCAGGGGGAGGTTTCCAAGCTTATCGAAAATACCCGGGCCTACCAGATCTTTAAGATTACCGAGTCCTACGAGAAGAAGGATCTTGAACTGGACGATCTTTACCAGTTGGGGGGGATCCGTACAGCGGAAGGCCAAATAGTAAACTGGACCGTTAAGGACTATCTCTACAACGGGCTTCTGCAGCAGCGCCAGGCGGAAGCGCTGCAAAAGGCCACCCAGGAGCTGGTAGTCGAGCTGCGGCGGGGGAATCCTTTCACCATTGACGAAAAGCTGTTGAACTGGTAGCCATGGCTTCCCGCAGAAAAGGACGTATTTTGGCCTTCCAGGCCCTGTATTCCTGGGAGATGAATGATTCGGCCAGGGGCGGCGTTTCTCCGGATAAAGCGGCCTTTGCCGAAGGGCTGCTGGATTTTTCCTGGCTGGAACATGAAAAGCGGCTGGCCATGGAGGAGGATATCTCCGGTTTCTCCCGAATCCTGGTGGCGGGCACCATCGAAAACATAGGGGCAATCGACGGGATGATCCGCCGGCATCTGGAAAACTGGGACATTTCCCGGCTTAACCGGGTCGATCTGGCCATCCTGAGGATGAGCGCCTATACCCTGATGTACCAGAGCGATATGGCCCCCTCCATCGTCATCAACGAGGCTATCGGCATCGCCAAGGAATTCGGCACCGGCGACTCCTACCGCTTTATCAACGGCGTGCTGGATAGCATCCGCCGGACTTTGCAGAATTCGTTCCCGGCGGGCCCGGAAGCCCCCCAAGCCCGGCAAAGCGCGGAGCTTTCCCGGGAACGGAAATGAACCGGTTTCTGGTAAAATCCGCGGTTCTGGGCGGGCTCTCTCTCGGGGCCCTGCTCGGCCTTTCCCTGCTCTGCCTTTTCCTCAGCCCGGAGCGGCTGCTTTCCGCCGCTTCAAGTTCCGGCCGGGATCCGTTCCGCCGGCTGCTGCGGGATTACGATAGTTTTCTCGCGACCCTGGGAACCGAGTCCCAGCCGCCCTCCCGGGCGGGCTCTGTGCAGGACAGGCTCGATACCCTGGATCGGATGCTGGACAGGCTCGAAAAGAACGCCCGGGGGCTGGAGGCCCGGCTTTCGGTGCTGAAACGCCGCCGGGATCTCGCCTTCCGTTCCCCCCGTTTCCTGCCCGCTTACCGGGAGGCCTCCGGCAGGGCCGCGGCGGCCTTCCCCGGTTCTCCGCCTGTCACCGCCCTGGCCGCGGAAGCCCTGCTGCGGAGTACCCCCCTAAGCCCGGAAGACGAAGAATTCCTAAAGGCCTCCGCATCCCTTCTCGCGGAGCCCCCTTTCAGCCCCCTGGCCCTGGCTATCCGCGTCATTACCGGGGAGCTGGATACCCCGGCCAAAGCCCGCGCTGTCCGGGCGGACGAGCTGCTCGCCTCAAGCCTGCCCCTGATCCGGGAAAGCCTGAGCGAAGGCGAGGGGGAAAGGCTCGGCGCCAACCTGGCGCTTCTCCTGCTGCTTAAGGGCGATTACAGCGGGGCCTCCAGCCGGATACGGGGGCTCTCCGCGGAAGACCGGCCCCCGCTCCTGCAGCGCCTGGCGGCGGAATACTTCTACGACTTTGGGGAAGCCCTGCGGGCAGCGGAGATTTTCTACCGCCTGGGCGGCGAAGATACGCTCCGTTCCGCCGACGCCCTCTGGCTGGGAGGCAGCCGGGATGCGGCCCGGAACATCTGGCGCATCCTCTCCGCCCGGACTGGGGCCGGGCAGCGGGAAGAAGCCGGGGGGGCTCCGGCAATCTCTCCGTCGGGAAGGCTGCGGAGCCTCTACAACCTCGCCGCCTCCGCGGAGGATCGGGGGGAAGCGGCGTCCTGGCTTTCCGGGTTTTACGAAGCCGGCGGCTCCGATCCGGCCCCGCGCCTTGATCCCCTCTACCCCCTCGCGATCATCCGCTATACCCGCCTTATGGAAGCGCGCCAGGCTGCCGGCATCCTGGAGGACGGCAGATTGCAGGAAAACCCCCTGGCAGACCTGGAACTGCTCCGCCGCCGGGGCGAACTCTGGCCCGTGGAACGAACCCTGGCCGAAACCTGGCTGCTCCTGGGCCGTCACCCCGAAGAAGAGCGGCTTTACCAGTGGGGCGCCTGGTATTTCAACTTTCAGCGGAGCTACGGGGAGATCGCCGTACTGCTGAAAACAGCGGGCCGCCGGGGGATAGGTGGCCCCTGGCTCGATTTAAGCGCCGCCCTGCCCCTTATGCGGGAGGGGAAGCTTGCCGAAGCGGAGGAACTGCTGCGGGCCGTCCCGCCGGAGGCGGGTTTCTGGCAGGCCGGCGCCAACCTGGGCCGTATCCTGGAAAGCCGCCATGCCCCCCGGGCGGCCCTGGAACAGTACGAAAGCGCCCTTCCCCGGATAAACGATCCCGCGGAGGCGAGCCGCGTTCAATTCCGTATGGCAGGCTGCTTCAGGGCCCTGGGACAGGCAGAGGAAAGCCGGCAGGCCCTCATGCGGAGCCTGGAACTGAACCCGGACAACCTTCCCGCCCGTCTGGAACTCCAGAATCCGGAATCTTAAAACCGCCTTTCCCGACAGGGTAAACGCGGGGAAATGGGGAATTGGCCGCTGGCCGCGCGAATTTTTAGTCCGGCATCCCGCCCGGGCAGATCGCGAGCTTCGCGGTCCTTAAAAATCCTATGCCTTTATTCCGCTTTCCTGAATAATTTTCTTGACCAGGGCGGCCCAATTTTTGTATATTCTAACTGGAAAAACCTTAATCACCACAATAAACGGAGGATCATATGAAAGTGAAACCCTTGGCAGATCGTGTGATTGTCAAGCTGGAAAAAAGCGAAACTAAGTCGGCGGGGGGTATTATCATCCCCGACACTGCCCAGGAGAAGACCCAGAGCGGGGTTGTGATTGAAGTAGGGGATGACAAGGATGTGAGCAAGGTAAAACCGGGTCAGAAGATCCTGTACGACAAGTACGCCGGAACCCAGATCAAAATTGACGGCGAGGATCATCTGATCCTGAAGATGTCCGATATTCTCGCGGTTATTGAGTAATTTGAGCTTGTTCCAAAAACTGAAGTTTGGAACAGCCTCATGCGGCAAATTAAAGGCCCGCCGCGCCCTTCAAGGCCCGGCGGGCGGTCTTTGCGCCTAACAGCGCAAGAGGCATGAGTTAAAAAAGTTTTTACAAAAGCAGCGTTTCCCAAAGCCGCTTGGTTTTAAGAGAGATGCGGAGTTGGAGGGTTTGACGCCCGTCTTTTGGGGCGCGGCTGCTGCCTGGCGATAAAAGGTAACAATATTGGATTCACCGCGGCCGGATTGGGCCATAATGCTACACTTTAAAGTTATTTATGACGGAAAGAGTCATAATAGCGCAGTTGCTTAGCCCCCCCAAGACCCGGTAATCCTTTTTTGTACAGCCGCCGCTTAAATTTATCCGGTTGGGGGCCCCGGCCTTCTCTAAAAAGGCCCTTTTAAGGTTCCTGAAAGGGCCTTGTCCTACCGAATCCGGGCCCGGAAGACCCGGATCGGCCTCAAAGCGGCGCTTCCCTGCCGCTTCATGAAGAAAAATTACGCTTATCCGGACTTTTGAGCGGGAATGGCACGGTTCTTGCAAGTAGTAAGTGTAAGCTAAAGAACCCCGGATCCGGGGGGCCGAAGCTTAAAACACTAGGAGGTATCCATGACCGCGATGAAGACGAAACGGACGAAGACTCGCTCAGATTCTTTCTCGAACGAAAATGTTCTCTCCACTTACCTTAAAGAGATCAACCGGGTGTCCCTGTTAAGCCGGGACGAGGAAGATCAAATCGCCCGGGAGGCGGCTAAAGGCAACCAGCGGGCCCGGGACAGGCTGATAAACGCTAACCTGCGTTTTGTGGTAAATGTGGCAAAGAAATACCAGGGGCAGGGAATTCCCCTTTTGGATCTGATAAGTGAAGGCAATATCGGGCTTATAAGCGCCGTTGAACGTTACGATGTGGACAAAGGGTATCATTTTATCTCTTACGCGGTTTGGTGGATCCGCCAGGCCATTCTTAAAGCTATCTGCGAAAAATCACGGATGATCCGGCTGCCCCAGAACCGGGCCAACGAACTGGTACAGATCGAAAAGGCGCGGAAACTGGTGCAGGAAAGCCAGAACGCCGGGGTGGAGATCAGGGAAATCGCGGAGCTTCTCAATGTTGAGCAGGATTATGTGGAGGATCTGATCAATATCAGCCGGGAATCGGTTTCCCTGGAAAACCCCGCTTCCTTAAGCGACCAGAAATCCAGCAGCCTGAAAGACTTTATCGAGGACGAGAATTACCAGGCTCCGGAAGATTACGCCATGGGCCAGGCCCTGCGGCAGGATATTGAGGCGGTGCTGAAAACCCTGGATTGGAAAGAGGCGGAGGTTATCCGTTTCCGCTACGGCCTGGGCAACACCACCCCCCTGTCCCTGCAGGAAGTGGGCGAAAAATTCAACCTGACCAAGGAGCGGATCAGGCAGATTGAAAAGAAAGCTATCAAACGGCTCCAGCACCCCACCCGCCAGCGCATGCTGGGCGATTACGTCGCCTAGGCCTTCGGGAAGCGCCGCGCCTACGAGAACAGCTCCGCCGCTTCGGCAAGGTCGGCGCAGCGGCGCCAGACCGTGGCAAGCAGCTCCGCCGGAGGCTCCAGCAGGTCTTTGATAAACACGGAACGAATTCCCGCG
>JAIRRU010000177.1 GCA_031255815.1 Treponema sp.
GCGTCTGTCTTTTCCCGGAAAGACAGACCGGTAGGGGTAAGGGCCAGGCCGCCGCCGGCGGTTTCCCTGAGGGCGGCCGGCATGGAATCCCCGATCTGCTTCATTGCCCATACCACTTCATCAAAGGGTATTATGCTCTGAATGCCTGCCAGCGTCAAATCCACCGCCAGGAGGGCGTTTACCGCCACGAAGGCGTTCCGCTTGACGCAGGGAACCTCCACAAGCCCGGCTACCGGGTCGCAGGCAAGGCCCAGGGAATTTTTCAGCGACAGGGCCGCCGCGGAAAAGCAGCCCTCCAGGGGCTGTTCTTCAAGATAGGCCAGGGCGGAGGCCCCCATGGCCCCCGCGCCCCCGCATTCCGCCTGGCAGCCCCCCTCGGAGCCGGCCAGGGTGGCCCCCTGGGCGATAAGCACCCCCGTAAGGCCCGCCACGAGAAAAGCCCCCCGGAGTTTCCGGTCGTAGGGGGCTTCCAGCATGGGGGGCGGGGCTCCGGGAACGGCGCTGTCCGGGCTCCCCGCACCGGGGGAGGCCTCCCCCGCTTTGGCCCGGCTGTCCCACCAGGCCCAGATGAGCCCGGGAACAATGCCGCTGGAACCGGCGGTGGGGAAGGAAACGATCTTTCCCCCGCAGGCGTTTACCTCATTAATGGCCAGGGCGTAGGAAACGGCCCGCCTGAAAAGCCCGTCCCTCACCAGGCCCCGTTCCGCTCCGGCAAAGGCAAGGGCCGCGCCCCGGGTAAGGCCGGATCGGGAAACCTGGGGGGATTCCAGGCCCCTGATAAGGGAAGCCCTGGTTACGCCTATCCGGCGGTCAAGCTCCCCGCAGACCTCGCTTTCCGGGATACCCGCGATAAAGGCCTCCCGTTTAACCGCGTAGTCCTCCACGGAAAGACCCCCTTCCCGCAGATTGGCTTCCAGTTCGGCACAGGTATGGAAACGGTACTTCATAAACCCTCCAGGGAAGGGAGGCGTATCACCCGGTATACGGGGGCCAGGGCCTCGATCAGGCTAAGGACAGGGGGCGGAACCGGGGTATCGGTCTCCACCACCAGCAGGGCTTCCTCCCCCTTTTCCCTGCGGGAGCTGGAAGTCCCGGCAATGTTGATCCGTCCCGAGGCCAGGATACGGGACACTTCGGCGATAACCCCGATTTCATCATGGTGGAGTACCAGGACGGCCTCCAGCTCCCCGGAAAGGCTGACCGGATACCCGTCTATCTCGTCTATCCGGACTGAACCGCCGCCTATACTGGAAGCCCGGATGGCCAGACGGGCCGCAGCCCCCTTCCCGGAAAGCTCGATAGACAGGGTGTTGGGGTGCCAGGAGGGGGGCAGCTCGTTCATTGGCAGGATCCGGGCGGCAAAACCTTTCCCCTCCTTCCGTAATTCCTCAAGCAGTTCCCTGCCCCGGAAAAGCCGCTCGTCTTCCGGGGGGATGCCCAGGAGCCCCGCTATCACCGCGTCGGCCGAGCCGTGGCCTTCCCAGGTGGAAGCCAGGGAACCGTAAAAACGGATAAGGGCCTCCTGCGGGGGGCCGAACATTTTCCGGGCCAGAAAGGCGATCCGGGCGACTCCGGCGGTATGGGAGCTGGAAGGCCCTATCATGACGGGGCCGAAGATCTCGAAAAGGGGGACATTTTCCTTAGGCATAAAGCATCCTCTTGATTATTATAGTACCAGCGTGATTTTGCTATTGCCGTTACCGCTTCAATTTAGTATTTTAGAAGAGGCTTCGCTTTATTACGAGGCAGTAATCCATATCATACCAAACCGGATCCCACGGGTGGAAGGCAGTTCTTCGCATATCCCCGCTGTCCGGCGATCAAAGGAGAAGAGAACATGGCTAAACAGTTGTTGTTCAACGAAGAGGCCCGGCGCAAACTGCTTGCCGGGGTTGAGCAGATTTCGAAGGCGGTAAAGGTTACCCTTGGGCCTAAAGGCCGGAACGTCCTGCTGGACAAAAAATTCGGCGCTCCCACGGTAACGAAAGACGGTGTTTCCGTTGCGAAAGAGATCGAACTTGCCGATCCCTACGAAAACATGGGCGCCCAGCTCCTTAAAGAAGTGGCTACCAAGACCAACGACGTAGCCGGTGACGGCACTACCACCGCCACAGTCCTTGCCTACTCCCTGGTTAAGGAGGGGCTCAAGTCCGTAGCCGCCGGGATGACCCCCATAGAACTCAAGCGGGGTATCGACAAGGCGGTCGCAATCGCCGTGGAAGACATCCGGAAAAACGCGAAGGACATTAAGGATAAGGAAGAGATCTCCCACGTGGCCTCGGTTTCCGCCAATAACGACAGTGAAATCGGCAATACCATCGCCGATGCCATGGAAAAGGTGGGGAAAGACGGGGTTATCACGGTGGAAGAATCCAAAACCATGGAGACCACCATCGACTTTGTGGAAGGCATGCAGTTCGACCGGGGCTACATCAGCGCCTACTTCGTTACCGACCGGGATACCATGGCCACGGTATACGAGGACGTGTACATCCTTATCCACGACAAGAAGATCTCCAGCATGAAGGATCTGCTCCCCCTGCTGGAAAAGGTCGCCCAGACCGGCAAGCCCCTCCTTATCATCGCCGAAGACGTGGACGGCGAAGCCCTCTCCACCCTGGTGCTGAACAGCCTGCGGGGCACCCTGAAGGCCGTTGCCGTTAAGGCGCCCGGCTTTGGCGACCGCCGCAAAGCCATGCTGGAGGATATCGCCATCCTTTCCGGCGGCGAGGTTATCACCGAGGAACTGGGGCTTAAGCTGGAGAACACCGAAATTGCCCAGCTTGGCAAGGCCAAAACCGTAAAGATCGACAAGGATAACACCACCATCATCAACGGCGGCGGCAAGCCCAAGGAAATTCAGGACCGGATCGCCCAGATAAAGGCCCAGATTGAAGAAACCACCAGCGACTATGACCGGGAGAAACTCCAGGAACGCCTTGCCAAACTGGCCGGAGGGGTCGCGGTAATCAACGTGGGCGCCGCCACGGAAGTGGAACTGAAAGAGAAGAAGCACCGGGTGGAAGACGCCCTTTCCGCTACCCGGGCCGCTATTGAGGAGGGGATCGTCCCCGGCGGCGGGCTTGCCCTGATCCAGGCCGCCATCGCCCTGAACAAGAGCGATATTTCCGGCCTGACCGACGACGAGAAAGTGGGCTTTAAGATTGTTACCCGCGCCCTGGAGGAGCCTATCCGCCAGATCGCCGAAAACGCCAATGTGGACAGCGCGATCATTGCCGACAAGGCAAAGGCCGGGAAGAAAGGCATCGGTTACGATGCGGCCAAAGACGAGTGGGTGGACATGGTTCAGGCCGGCATCACCGATCCCGCCAAGGTAACCCGCTCGGCCCTGCAGAACGCCGCCTCTATCGCGAGCCTCCTTTTAACCACCGAAAGCGCCGTTACGGATCTTCCGGAGAAGAAGGAACCGGCCCCCATGCCCGGCGGCGGCGGAATGGGCGGCATGGGAGGTATGGATTATTAAATCCGGGCTTGTTCCAATGTTTTGCTGTCTTTTGGTTTTGCCGTTTTCTAGCGGTTAAAAAACCGCCGGATCTCGGCCCGATTGCTAAGGCCGCCCTTTGGGGCGGCTTTTTTTTGCCGCGCCCTTCCGCCGCGATTCCCCAGGCAAAAAAATCTTACCGGGGAAACCCAGGTTCCGGAAAAGCCGCAGGGCGCTACCGGGTATCGAGCCGCCAGCCTTCCGGGCCGATCCCCAGGGTCTCCCCCAGGAAGGGGAGGCTCTCCCGCAGGGCCGCGTCCAGCGGCCAGGGGGGGTTGTAGATCACCATGCCGCTTCCGTAGAAACCCCGGGGTGAATGGTCCCGGCGCTTCCCGGAGGAGGCGGTATAGAATTCAAGGGCGCAGCGCCTGCCCCGGTAAAGCCCCAGCAGGGTTTCCCCCAGGCTGTTCCCCCGGGCATCGTCCGGGATTCCCGCGCCGCTTTCCGGCCGGGGATCGTCCCCGAGCAGGGGGTACCAGACAAGGTAGATCCCGGTGGGAAAGCGCCTTAAAGCTTCCCGCAGAGTAAGGCCCAGCCGGCCATAGTCCTCCTTCAGCTCGTAGGAGGGATCGGTAAAAATGAGGCCCCGCCGGGAGGGAGGGGGGAGAAAGGCTTTGAGCCCGGCAAAACCGTCCTCCTGCCGGAGAATGAAACGCCGATCGCCCCCCAGAAGGCGGCTTAGGGCGGCAAAATCCCCGGGGTGAAGTTCGAAACAGAGCCCCCGATCCTGGGGCCTGAGCAGCCGGGCCGTAAGGGCCGGGCTTCCGGGGTAGGCGTAATCAAGAGCCCCGTCTTCACCGGGAAAGCCCGCCAGTTCCCGGTAGCGCCGGATCATGGCCGGTTCCCCCTTCCGGCCGCGCAGTTTGGCTACACCCTGTTCCCATTCCCGGTTCTTCGCGGCAAAGCCGCCCAGCAGGGGGTAGGATCCCGCGCCGGCGTGGGTATCTGCGCAGAAAAATGGCTTCTCCTTTTGGCAAAGGTAGTCCAGGCAGAAGGCCAGAACCGCGTGCTTCAGCACGTCCGCGGGGTTTCCCGCGTGGAAAGCGTGGCGATAACTCAGCATGGCCTATAATAAAGCGCCTGCCCTTCCGGAGCCAGCCCGGAATTCCTCAGTTCCGGCGGCGCTGCTTTTTCCGGCGGGACGCTTTGCCGCAGAGCTTCGGTTCTTCCGGATCCGAACGATCGTAGCGGTTCCACAGGGCGTAAAGGTTCGACGCCACCGCCCCCTTGGTGATGCCGAGCAGATCCGCCACCTGCTGGTTGGTGGCGTCTACCCGGATACCTGAGAGGCGCTTTCTCATGCCCGCAAGCCGATCCCGCGCCCTTTTGAGGCTTTTCGCCAATTGATCATGCCGGGCGGTGCCTTCGGCAGCCGAACGGAGCCGCTTCTCAAAGACAAGGCAGCGGTAAAACTGGCAGACGATCCGTTCCCGCAGAACCCGCACAGCCTCCTCCCGCCGGCTCCGCCAATCCCGCAGTTTTTCTATCATTTCCCTGAGTTTTTCCGTCTCCATCCCGACCGCCGGGGCTATACGTTCCAGAAAATCATCGGAAACGAAATAGTAGGATTTGAGGAGCAAAAGCAAAATCTGCCGGGGGTTGCTCACCAGGCTGCTCTCCGGCGGAAACCCGGCTGTCTTTGCCGGGTTGCCGGAAGCCGGCCTTGCCGCTCTTTTAAGCGGCTCCGGCGGAAGCGCCGCCCGCTTTAGGGGGGGTTCCGCCAAATACTCCGGCTCCCGGTTGCGGACTTCCAGCTCCGCCGCATGCACCGTCCAGGCGGCGAATTCGGTTATGTAGTGATCCGCCTGCCGGGAACGGTATTCTTTCGCGGAATAACGAACCAGCGCGATGATGTGGGTGGAAAAGGAGTAGCCTTTTTCCCGGTAGTTGTCGATCGCGTTACTCAGGCGGGGGTAAAGCCAGCACAGGTAGTCAACGCACTCGTCTTTATCCCAATCGGCGAAATAAAAATACTGAATGTTTTTCAATATGATTCTGAAGATGATCCCCTCAAACTCTTTCCGCCCAAGACCGCCGGCCACATACTGGTGGTACAGCTCGTTTAAAGCCAGGATATTCTGCATTGCGCGCTCCTTTCCTCCCGGTTTCTGCCAGAGCCTTGCGGAACCTCCTAAGCTGCAGGCTTTTCTGGTTATCGGAATAAGGACGCGGGAATAAGGTTTTGGTTTAACCGGAATGATAAATGTCATACAGAATTTGTAAAAACAGGGGAATTTGAGCCGGATTCAGGATCCTGTGCCGCGTGGAATTCGCATGATCGGTGAGCACAGAAAAAGTTTCGGGTTTATGTGAGACCTGCGGGGCCGCTTGTACATTCCAATTTTTTCCGGGGAAGTTTATAGTGTGGGGAATATTATATTACCGCAAGGGGGACGCCGGAGGGCTTATGGAGATTATTGAGGGGGCCGAATTCGACTCTTACTGGCAGCCTGCCGCGGCCGGCGGGGAGGGGCCGGTTTACGAGGCGGCGCGGGAAATAATCGCCGCGGTGCGGGCCGAGGGAGACCGGGCGTTGCGGCGCTACGCCGCCCGCTTCGACAAAAGTTCCCCCCTGGTTCCGGAAGTCCCCGCCGGCCTTGCCGCGGAGGCCTGGGACAGCCTCAAGGCCGGGGAGGGGGAGCTGGCCGGGGCCCTGGAACTCGCCGCGGAACATATCCGCCGCTTTGCCCTGGAACAGAGGAAGCAGTTTGCCGATTTTGAATACTCCATGGGGCCGGGGCTCGTTACCGGACAGAAGGTTATCCCCGTGCAGCGGGCCGCGATCTACGCCCCCGGCGGCCGCTTCCCCCTGGTGTCCAGCGTCCTTATGGGACTTATCCCGGCCTTCTCCGCCGGGGTGGAGGAAGTTATCCTCGCTTCCCCCCCGGGCCCGGAGGGACGCCCGGATCGGCGCGTCCTGGCCGCCGCGGCCCTGGCCGGAAAGCTTTGCGGCAAGGCCCCCCGGATCTTCGCCATCGGAGGCGCCCAGGCAATCGCCGCCCTGGCCCTGGGTACGGAAACCGTACCCCGGGCAGACCTTATCGCCGGGCCGGGGAACAAGTACGTGGCCGCCGCCAAGCGGCTCCTCTCCGGCGAGGTGGGGATAGACTTTGTGGCGGGCCCCACGGACGTGCTGATCATTGCCGAACCGGAAGCTTCGGCAGCCGAACCGGAAGCTTCGGCAGTCGAACCGGGAGCACCGGCAGCCGAACCGGGGGCTCCGGCGGGAACCGGAATGGCCGCCCCCCCTTCCGCCGCCGATCTGGCAGCCGCCGATATGCTCGCCCAGGCGGAGCACGACCCGGACGCCCGGGCGCGGGCCCTGGTTCCCCGGATCGGGGAGGGGGGCCGCCTCTTCGCGGAAGAGATCCTCAAGGCCCTGGAACGGCGCCTGCGGGATCTGCCCACCCGGGAAAACGCCCGGGCCTCCCTGGACGCGGGAGGGCTCATCGTTGTCTACCGGGATCAGGCGGAGGCGGTTCGTATCGCCAACACCATCGCCCCGGAACACCTGGAACTGCAGATCCGGGAGCCGGAAAGCTGGATACCCCTGCTGAAGAACTACGGCTCCCTCTTTATCGGCCCCCTGGCGGCGGAGGCCCTGGGGGATTACTCAGCCGGGATCAACCATACCCGGCCCACATCGGGAAGCGCCCGCTTTACCGGGGGCCTTTCGGTGCGCCACTTCCTCAAGACTCCCACCACCCTCCGCTGCAGCCGGGGGGAAGCCTTCGAGGCGGCGCGGCGGGCGGCGTTTCTTATTGCCCGGGCGGAGGGCCTGGCGGCCCACGGGGAAAGCGCGGGCCTGCGGGGCTGAAGCTTCCCCCTTTCATAAACGGGCCGTTCCGGAAGCCGCGGGTTTCGGGAAGGCCCCGCAAGCGGAGGTGTTTATGCAGACAGTCACATTGGGACGGACGGGTTTAAAGGCCACGGCGGCGGGGCTTGGCTGCGGCGGCTTTTCCCGGATAGGGATTGAAAAGCACGGCCCGGATCACGCGGCGGGGATCGTCCGTACCGCCTTTGACGAAGGGGTGAATTTCTTCGATACCGCCACCGCCTACGGTACCCAGGCCGCGGTGGGAAAGGGCCTTTCGGGGATACCCAGGGATCAATACATCCTTTCAACCAAATTCCCCTACCGGAACAAAAGCGGAGAGGCTCTCCTCAAGTCCCTTGACGAGAGCCTTAGGGAACTGAGAACCGATTACGTGGACATTTACCACCTCCACGGGGTCTCGGCGGCGGATTATCCGGCGGTAAAGGAAACCCTGGTTCCCGTCATGGAACAGGCCAAAAAGGCCGGGAAGATCCGCTTTTTAGGGATAACCGAAGCCTTCGGTTCCGACACGGCCCACGGCATGTTCCGGCTTTGTCTGCAAGACGATATTTTCGATGTAATCATGGCGGGCTACAATCTCCTTAACCCCTCGGCGGCCAAACTGGTTTTGCCGGAGGCCAGGGAAAAGAACCTTGGCGTACTGTGCATGTTCGCCGTCCGTTCCGCCCTCTCCAGGCCGGCCCAGCTCAAGATAGACATTGGCCGTATCCTTGCCCGGGGCCAGGCCGATCCCGCCCTGGTAAAGGACGAGAGGGTTCTGGACTTCCTGGTGGACAGCGGCGCCGCCTCCAGCGTCATGGAAGCGGCCTACCGCTTCTGCCGTCATACTCCGGGGATCGGCGTGGTTCTTACCGGTACTTCCAGCGCCGCCCATCTGCGGGATAACCTTGAGTCGATCGGGAAAGGCCCCCTGAGCGGCGGGATCCTTGAAAGGCTGGAAACCCTCTTCGGCAGGGTGGACTGTGTTAGCGGGCAGTAGGCGGGGAGCCTGTCGCGCTTGTGTTTTTTTTTGGAGGTTTTATACGCGAGCGCGGCAAACTGCCGGTACCTTGTTTAAGGTAAAACCCAAGACAAGCGTAACAACCGGGAACAAGAATTTTACCCCGAAGGCGCACAGTTGAAACTGTATAAGGCCCGGGTGCTGGGCTACTGTATGGGGGTGCGCCGGGCGGTGGAGATGGCCTACCGGGAAGCCGGGGCCGGGCCGGGCCGGGTCTATACCCTGGGGCCC
>JAIRRU010000190.1 GCA_031255815.1 Treponema sp.
CTGCCGGCCCAGGCGCGGATCCTCCCCTCCACCCCGGCGTACCAGTCCGCGTCCAGCTCGGTAAGGGCGCGGTTTTTCAGGATATCGGGCGGGCTTCCCCCTCCGGAGCCTTCGAACAGGGAGAGGGCCCCGCTTACCGCCTCGCCGCTTCCCCCCACCACAAAGACGATCCGGTTTTCCGAAAGGAAACGGTCCAGATTCCGGGTTTCCAGGGCCTTTTTCAGAATTTCCCGCCGCCGCTCCACCAGCACCAGGGGTCTTCCCGGCGCCCGTTCCGCCGCCGCTTCGGCGCCGTAGCCCAGGCCGAAGCCGAGGATAAGCAGCGGCCCGCCGGATTGGCCGCCCGCGCCATTTTCCGCGCCGTCCGCGCCGCTTTCCGGGAAGCGGGGGAGGCTTTCGGCAAGCCGCCGGGCCTCCCGAACCGGATCCCGGGCCGAATGAAGGTAACGCCCCCGGAAAACCAGGGTAGGCGCCCCGGAAGCGGCGCTTTCCACCCGGAGTCCGTCCCGGGGCCCCTCCTCCGGGGCTTCCCCTTCCGCCCCGCCGCCGGGCTTTGCCAGTTCCTCCGCCAGGCCGGGAAAGAGCCGGGAGAGAAGGGAAAAATCGGAGGCCGGCGTTTCCGTCATTCAAATTCCAGGTATATGGTCATTCCCGGTTCCACCGGAGCGCCCGGCCCGGGGCTCTGACGGCGAACCCAGCCTTCCCCCTGCATCTCGATCTGTATATCGTCCCGCAGGAGGAGGGGGAGCAGGGTGCGTTTGGAGAAGCCCGAAAAGTCCGGGACGTAAGCGCCGATTTCCGGCGGCCTTTCCAGGGGCAGGGTAACCGCCGGGGAATGGCTTTCCTGGGGGTTGCGGCCCCGGGGGATACCCAGGTAATCCACCAGGGCTTCCGCGGCTTCCCGGATAGCCGGGGCGGCGATACGGCCCCCCAGGTATTCGCCCCGGGGTTTCACGATGACCAGGTACAGGATCAGGGAGGGGGATTCGGCGGGAAGCAGGGCCATGCAGTTCGCGATGTAATCGGTCTCCGAATAGGCCAGGGTAAGGGGGTTGATGATCTGGGCGGTACCGGTTTTTACCGCCAGGGAGAGGTCTTCCACATTGGCCCGCCAGCCCGTACCGATGTCGGAGGTAACGTCCACCATGTAGGATCGGATGGCCCGGGCGGTTTCCGGTTTGATGATCTGCCGGGGCTCCCCGTTGGCCCATTCCCGGACGGTTTTGCCGTCCGGGGAGACGATCTTGGAAACGAGCCGGGGGGGAACCAGGAGGCCGTCGTTGGCGATGGCGCTGGCGGCCTGAATCATCTGCATGGCCGAGACGGCGATTTCCTGCCCTATGGCGATGGTCGGCTTAGACCTTTCCGACCAGCCTTCGGCCGGACGGAGGTAGCCCGCCGTTTCCCCGGGGTTCCCCGCCCCGGTACGGGCGCCGAATCCGAAGTCCCTCAGCCGGCTGTAAAAGGCTTCCCCCCCTATCCGGTCAGCCGCATAGGCCGCGCCCGCGTTACAGGAGTAGACGATAATATCCCGGGCATTGACCCAGCCGTGGGCCCCCAGGCAGTTGATCACGATCCGCTCTCCCCGGCCGGTTACCCTTTCGTAGTAGCCGTTGCAGAGGAAGCTGCTGTCCGCGGATATGCTTCCCCCGTCCAGAAGGGAGGCCAGGGAAAAGATCTTGAAGACCGAGCCGGGTTCGTAGGCCCAGATAGCCGGCCGATCCATCCGGGAATTCTCGTCGGAAAGGCGGATATCGTTGGGATCGAAACTGGGAAGGGAAGCGGAGCCCAGAATTTCCCCGCTGCGGGGATCCACGGCCATAAACATAACCGCTTCGGCCTGGTTTTCCCGCAGGGTTTCCCCGGCTATCTGTTCCAGGATGTACTGCACGTTGGAATCTATGGTCAGAACCACCTGGTTGCCCGCGCTGCTCCCGGCCTGGGGAACCAGTTCCGATTCAAAGGCGTACTCGATCCCCGCCAGGCCGTTGTTGTCGTCCCCCACAAAACCCACAATCTGGCTTGCCAGGCCCCGCTCCGGGTATATCCGCCCCCGGATCGGTTCTATGCCGATGCCCTTCATTTTTTCCGCTTCCCGGGCGGCTTCTATCAGCCTGATCGTAGACTCGTCCACCTGTTTTTTCAGGTACACAAAGTCGGTGGGGGAGCGGGCTATGCGATCCCGGATTTCCCCGGAGGGCATTTCCAGAATGGGGGCAAGATCCTCGCTTACCTGGTTCAGATCGCTGATCTCCGGCCGCCAGGCGCTGATATTGGCAAGCCGGGCCTGGAGGGCCAGGACGCGCCCGTTCCGGTCCAGGATGGAACCCCGCTCGGTAAAGCGGTCGCTGCGGAGGGGTTCCGGTATATCCCCCTGCCCGAGCATGAGGTACGCGTACTTTATCAGAACGGCGAAGGCGATCAGGGAGAGGAGGGCGATGAAAAGGACAAAGCGCCACTGGCGGCGGCCCGGCGGGGGGGAAGCCGAGGGAGATTCTTTCATTTATTAAGCCCCAGCACCTTTCCGATGATGTTGTCCGCTTCCACCGGGCCGTATGAGCGGGAATCGTAAGACTGCAAACTGTTATCCCCCAAGGCGATAAATTCCCCCTTTCCGGCGAGTCCGGCGCAGCGTTTCACCACAGTCTGGCCTTCCGGGGCATAAAAGACAAGCACGTCCCCGATTTCCGGCATAGACCAGCGCAGTAAATATGAGCGGGCCCAGGGCAGCCTGAAGCCGTAGGCCAGACGGTTTACCACCAGTACGGTTCCCGGCCTTATGGCCGGCTCCATCGAGCTTCCGTCGGCGATCACAAAATCAAACAGGAACAGCTTCATGGCAATAGCGGTAAGGAGGGCCCCCAGGATCGCCTTGTTCATGGTAGCCCAAGTATAATGATTAGCAAAAATCATGTCGATAAACCAGTATTGTGATAAATATTATCGCCAATCAGCAGGTATATGCTCAGGAAAACCTTCTCTCTTTCCGGAAGAGACTGTCGCGCCATAAAAAACTCCGGCGCCGCCCTGTTCCCGCCGACCTGGTATGGCGGATAAAGCAGGATCCCGTCAGCATAACCCGAACCCGGCGGCGGCGTTCCTCCCCCCTGGCGGCTCTGAAGGCCCTGTTCAGCCGTTCCGCGGCGCGCCCCGCTTCCCCGAAATTAAGCTCCCCCAAAAAGGCGCGGCCCCCCCGCTTTGTCCGGCTGGCCCTTGCGGCCCGGCCTGCCGCGGGGCAAGCCTCCCCAAGGCAGGCCGCCGCCGGGCAGGGATCCGCGGAGAAGGGGAAGGCCGGCCGATCCCGGGCTTTCTTCGAAATTTTCTGCGGCGCCGGCCTGTTCCTTGCAGCTGCCCTTTCTTTTCTGGTATCCTTTGCCATACCGGACTGGGAATCCCCCTCCCTGGTCATGCTTTTCCGGGGGCCCGCCTTTCTGGATCCCGGGCTCGCGGAACCCCTGGAAGACAACCGATCCGAACAGGGCCTGGCCTCCTATGTCGGCGCCGGACTTTTATCTTTCCGGGAAGCGGAGGAGATCCCCCTGGATCTTACGGAAAGCTTTTCCTGGGGAACCTATACGGTCAGGCGGGGGGATACGGTTTCCCAGATAGCGGCGGATTACCATATTTCACTGGACGCCATTATCGCCTCCAACGGCATAGCCAATGTCAAAAGACTCCGGGAAGGGGAAACCCTGCGGATCCCCAATATGGACGGGATCCCTTACACTGTGAAGAAAGGGGACAATATCACGAAAATTTCAGCCGCCATGGGCGTCCCCAAAGAGGCCATTCTGGACGCCAACGATATTCAGAACGACTTTATCGCCCAGGGGACGCTGCTTTTTATTCCCGGCGCCCGGATGAAGCGGGAAGAACTTAAAATGGCGATGGGCGATCTCTTTATCTATCCGGTTCGGGGACGGCTTACCAGCCCCTACGGCTGGCGGAACGATCCTATCAGCGGGGTCAGGCGGCACCACGCAGCCGTCGATCTTGCCGCCCCTATGGGCACCCCGATCAAAGCCGCCCAGGACGGCAAGGTTTCTGTGGTGGGCATCAATTCCACCTACGGGAACTTTGTCATTCTGGAACACGGGGGGGGGTATCAGACCATGTACGCCCACATGAGCGTGGTTTCGGTTAAACAGGGAGCCTCCGTTATCCAGGGCCTCAAGATAGGGGAAGTGGGCAGCACAGGTTACAGCACCGGGCCCCATCTCCACTTCGCGGTATACAGGAACGGAAGGCCGCTTAATCCACTTGAATTCCTTAACCAATGAATAATAATTTAGATGACCATATTAAAAAAATTGGTCGTGGGGAGAAAGGTTATGCGTAATCTGATGCTTATTCTTATCGCGTTTATCGCGGTAGTTACTTTTATTAGGGCTTTTGATAATTCGGGAAATGAAATTTCCCCCCGAATTCCCGAGACTGTTCTGGAATTCGATACCAAGAATTAATAGAGCAGAGTACGGTAAGCCTTATGATGTCCGGCAAAGATACTGCGGCAGTTTCCGACAGGCGGTCTTTCGAGACCATGCTGGACGATGTTTGCGAGAGGCTCTGGGATCGGAAGGTTAGTTACTCCCTCAGGCGGATTGGGGAAATGGAAGCGGCCCTCGCGGCGCTGGAACGGGAACTGGACGAACTGATCCTCAGGGGGGCTGCCCGGCTGCCCGGGGGAGGCGTTTTGCGGGATCAGGGCGGATGAAAACCAGACTGGCAGGACGGCTGTTCCTGGCGGGGCTCGTTCTGATCTTGACGGTTCCCGCCGCCGCGAAAGTAACATTCGCCGGATTGGATCTGTCCGAGGATAACCGGCTTCTCTTCCGGGCCGATTCGGCCCTGGACGGCGCGGCCGTTCAGAACGCCCTGTTCGTCTCCCGGCTTACGGATCTGCAGCTCCAGCAGCTTACCGCCTTCCCCGAAAAGATGGAACTGCTGGCAAACGGCAGGGTTTTGCAGGTGAGGAACGCCTTCGGCGCCCTGCGGATACCCCTGTCGGGCGGGCTTCCCCGGCAGGTTCCCGGCTTTCCCTGTTTCAGCTCCGGAAGCCCCGCTTCGGGCGGCCGGGTGGAGGACATGGCGGCCTCCGCGGACGGCCGCTGGCTCCTCTATGTGGAGCCGGAAACCAGCGCCTACGGAAACCTTATCCTGCTGGACACCCAGCTGGGGGAAAAGAAGACCGTGGCCCGAAACGTGGAACGGCCGGATCGTTTCTTTCCCGCCTGCTGGAGCCCCGATTCCCGGGTTTTCGTTTACGCCCGGGCCGGAAAGCTCTACTACTACACCGCAGGCTCTTCCCAAACCCCCCCGGTGGATGAGCGCTACCGCCTTATCGGCGAGGGGGCCATTAACTCCGTTTCCTGGGCTTATTCGGGGGATTTTTTCTATATCCGGGGCAGTACCGTATTCCGGGTCCGGGGCTCGGAACTCTTTGCCCGGGCCATATACGCCGATTTTCTTGAGATCGGCGCGGTGGCGGGAAAGATCCCCTTCGATTTCGACAGTAATTTCGACTCTTTCTGGATCGCCCCGGACGCCCGTTCCGTCCTTTTCGCCAAGGGGGGCCGGAATATCTTTTACTACCCCCTGGAAATGGACGATTTCAGCGTCTCCGACGCGGCCCTGCCCTACGTAATGCTGCCCCAGTCCTGTTACCGTATCCAGGTACTCTGGCCGCCCTCCGGCCCCCTTACCCTGCTGGCCTCGGTGCTGAGGAAGGAAGGCCGCGCCACGTTCCTGTACCGCCTTAAGAAGGATGCCGGGAACCGGATGGTCTTTACCCTTCTGGAGGAGCCGGCGGGGCCCAACGCCGCCCTTTCCCCGGACGGCGCCCAGGCTCTGTGCTGGGGCGACAAGGGCATCGTCCTCTACGACTACGCGAACTGGCGCATCCGGCAGACCCTGAGCCCGGATCCCGCCGTTTCCTGCCTCTGGATAAACAACGGGGAATTTATTATTGGGGACGGGCGCCGCATCGAGCGGAGGAGCCTGACGGGAAGCGGCAGCCTGATCTGCCTTGCCGGGGTGGATGAATACGGTTTCGAGGAAGAAAGCGGGCGGATCCTTGCCCGCGCCGGGGACGCCTGGTTCGTTACCGGAGGGACGGATCCCTGGACGGCGTTTTCCGCGCCTGCCTTAAGACCCCCTTCCCAGGTTTCGGGGCGCTACCGGGTATACCTGGAACCGCAAAGCGCCGGGCCCTACGCCAACCTTCCCATGATCCGGAACACCGCTTCTGTGGGAACCGCCTCCCTCCTGCCCCCGGCGCAGTACAAGCGGGAGGATCCGGCGCGGGAAAGCGCCGCCGCCGGGGATCTGTTTACCCACGGCCTGCGGACAGGGCTGCGGGAAGTGGCCCTCTGTTTCGATCTTTACGACGATCTGACCGGATTGCCCTTTGTCCTGGACGCCCTGAACAATTTCGGTTTTAAGGCGACTTTTTACCTTAACGGGGAGTTTATCCGCCGTTACCCCCAGGCGGCCGGAATTATCTCCGAAACCGGGCACGAGGCAGCTTCCATGTTCTTTGCCCCCATCGATCTGTCCGATTCCCGCTACCGGATAGGGGAAGACTTTATCGCCCGGGGCCTTGCCCGGAACGAAGACGAATTCTACCAGGCCAGCGGCAGGGAACTCAGCCTCCTCTGGCATCCCCCCTACTACGCCGCCTCCGCCGAAATAGTCTCCGCCGCCTCCAAGGCGGGCTACCGCAGTTCCGGCAGGGACGTGGACCCCATGGACTGGCTAAGCCAGGAAGACGCTTACCGTCTGGGCCTTTCCCAAATCTCCGCGGGCGATATGATTGACCGGATCATAGACCAGAAGCGTCCGGGCTCCATCATCCCCATCCGGCTTGGCGCGCTTCCCGGAGACCGCCTGGATTACCTGTACCTCCGCATCAACGTGCTTCTGGACGCGCTGGTTCGGGAAGGCTACCGGATAGTTCCCGTATCCGCCCTGATGGAACACGCGCGCTAACAGGCTGATTAACAAGCGTAATCAAGCTGCCGGATCCGGCGGAGGCCGGGCGCGCGCCTTTGCCGCGAAATTTTCCAAGGGGGAGGGGCATGGCTTACCGGCCTGAAAGAGGGAATGCCGCAGGCGGCGCCGAATACCTGTTGAAAGTCGAAGGTCTCTGCAGCAGTTTCTCTACCGATACGGGGCTTGTCCGGGTGCTGGAAGGCATCGATCTGGAACTGAAGCCCGGGGAAACGCTGGGCATTGTGGGCGAATCGGGAAGCGGCAAGAGCCTTACCGCCCTGTCGATCATGCGGCTCTTGGCGGGAAGCGCCGGAAGGATAGACGGGGGCCGGGTGATCTTTAAGGGCAGGGATCTGCGGGAACTGGGGGAGAGGGAGATGCGGAAGATTCGGGGCAACGAGATTGCCATGATCTTCCAGGAACCCGGAAGCAGCCTGAACCCGCTGATGAAGATTGGGGATCAGATCATCGAAAGTATCCGGCTGCACCAGCGGGTAAGCCGCCGGGAGGCCCGCGGCCGCGCCCTGGAAGCGCTCAGGAAGGCGCGCCTTTCCCCGGCGGAAAGTATCCTCTCCGAGTACCCCTTCCAGCTATCCGGGGGCCAGCTCCAGCGGGTCATGGTGGCCATGAGCCTGGTCTGTAAGCCCAGCCTCCTTATCGCCGATGAGCCGACCGCCGCCCTGGATCTAACCATCCAAGCCCAGATCCTGGAACTGATGACGCAGTTAAGGCAAGACACCGGGGCCGCGATCATCTTTATCACCCACGATCTGGGGGTGGTGGCGGAACTCTGCGACCAGGTGGCGGTGATGTACTGCGGCAGGATCGTGGAGAAGGGCAGCGTCTACGACATCTTCGACCGGCCCGCGAATCCCTACACCCAGGGGCTTTTGGCCTCCATCCCCAAGCCGGGGATCCGCGCCGGGGAACTGGAGTCTATTCCGGGAAACCCGCCCAACCCCAGGCTTACCCCCCCGGGCTGCAAGTTCCGGCCCCGCTGTAAATACGCCCGGGAAATTTGCGGCAAAGAGGAACCGGCTTTTAGCGAAGCGGGGAGCGGCCACTACAGCAGATGCTGGCTCAAGGCCGGGCAGGCGGAGGGAAGGGAGCGGGGAGGAGACGGGCAGGCGGGGGAGGCGGGGAATGACTAGGACCCTGCTCAGCCTGCGGAACGTGAAGAAATACTACGATGTCCGCCGGGGCGTCTTTGGCGGGCATTACCAGGTTCGGGCCGTGGACGGCGTAAGTTTCGACCTGCGGCAGGGGGAGGTGTTCGGCATCGTGGGTGAATCGGGCTGCGGCAAATCCACCCTGGGGCGGATGATCTGCCAACTGGAACCCCTTACCGGGGGGGAGATCGATCTTGAGGGGGACAGCCTTGCCGGGATAAGCGGCCGCAAAATGCTCCCGCTTCGCAAGAAGGTGCAGATGATCTTTCAGGATCCCTACTCCTCCCTCAACCCCCGGATGACGGCGGGCGACATTGTGGGGGAACCCTTCATCATCCATAAGTTGGCGGAAAACCGGGCGGATCGGGAGAGGAAAGTATTGAGCCTCCTCAACGACGTGGGGCTCGCCCCTTACCACGCCAAACGCTACCCCCACGAGTTTTCCGGCGGCCAGCGGCAGCGCGTCGGCATTGCCCGGGCCCTGGCGGTGAAACCCAAACTCATCGTCGCCGACGAGCCGGTTTCCGCCCTGGACGTTTCCATCCAGAGCCAGGTGCTCAAGCTCCTGGACAAGATCAGGAGTGAGTACGATCTTACCTTCATCTTTATTTCCCATAACCTTAGGGCGGTGGAATTTTTTAGCGACCGCATCGGGGTAATGTACCTGGGCTCCATAGTGGAAGCGGCAAGCAGGGAGGCCCTCTACCGGAACCCCCTGCACCCCTACACCCAGGCCCTGATGGCGGCCATCCCGGTGAC
>JAIRRU010000238.1 GCA_031255815.1 Treponema sp.
ATCCCTTTACCCGTACTTTTAGCCCAATCGAAGCGCCGGCTTACCGGGCCGCCAAGAAATCAAGCCACGAACGGCACGAACCTTAGGCCAAAACTTCCCCGGACACCAGAAATCTTGGCAAAAAGCCAGGGCTATCGGAGTAGAAGGTCGTGGTATCCGCGCGGCCCGCGGGGGCTCCGCGGGTTATCCGTGCTTCCCCCCGGCTCTTACAGGGCCAGGCCCGCCTCGGCGGAGGAACCGTAGTTTTCATCCAGGTAGCCCCGGGGTATGGGGTTGGGCCGCTGGAAGCTGCTGGTCATCTTGTAGAACTCCCGGGTCTCGCAGCTCTTGTAAAGCCCTAAAAGCAGCTCCAGGCCGTGGAAGGCCATTTCCTTGCTCGTCCGGGGCTTGCGGCCGTTCCGCAGAGACCAGGCCAGCTCCGCCGGGCCGATGCCCCGGCTGTTTTTGGAGAAGGCGTGGGTGGCGGGCAGGCTGACCGGCTCCGGGTGCCCTTTCAGAACCACCTTGACTTCCCCGCCGAACTGGTTGGGATCCGGCAGGTAGAGGATGCCTTCGGTGCCGAATACGGTGATCTGGGGCTTTTCGTTCCCGATGCTGGAGGAGTTGAAGTGAAGGGCGCCGAAAATCCCGCTGGCAAAGCGGAAACTCCCCGCCACCATGTTTTCCGCCTGGAGCGTGAATTTTTCGCCGTAGTTCGGCCTGTCCGGAAGAAAGTGGGTCCGTTCCGGGTTCCGGGTCGTTACAAAGCCGGAAACTTCGGTAACCGGGCCCAGGAGGCTCAGGATGGCGGTAAGGTAGTATACCCCAACGTCAAGGCCGATGCCCCCGCCGGGCAGGGCGGTAAAGGGGTAACGTTCCGCCAGGAGCCCGGAATCCCGGTTTAGCGTCGCGGTTACGGAAGTAACATCCCCGATAAGACCGGAGTCCAGGTAAAAACGGGCGCTCTGAATCGCCTGGCCCATGAAGGTATCCGGGGCGTTCCCGTAGAGCAGCTTGTTTTTGTCCGCAAGCTGAACCAGTTCCCGGGCGGCCTCTATTGAAAGGTCGATGGGTTTTTCGGAGTAGAGATGCTTTCCCGCGTTCAGCACCTGGCTGCTTACCAGATGGTGGTTCACCGGGTCGGTAATATTCAACACCAGTTCAACATCCTTGTCGTTGAGAATTTCCTCTATGCGCATCTGTTTGATGTTGAACTGGTTGGCCCGTTTCTCCATCCGTTCCTTAATGATATCGCAACAGCCAACGACTTCGAGAATCTCAAACTTGCTGGTCATATTGGTAAGATAGATCTCACTAATAACGCCGCAACCGACCACCGCAACCTTGACCTTTTTCATGGTTCCCATTCCGGGCCTCCCGCCTTGAATTTTTCGCGCGCGGCGGGCTTGTTCAAGAACCCGCCCGCTTCTCTTTGGTCTCGCAAAATGCCCCGCATCCCGCTGTCTCGCGTGAAAATTGAAGCTGTCCCAAAACTTCAGCTTTCGGAACAAGCCCAATTGTCCGGAAACCGGGGTTTCCAGACAGCTCTATTATATGAGTTTGTATTCTTTTGCCGCAAGACTAAGGGCCCCGTTCCAGCGGGGCTGGGAGAGAAAAGTTCTGCGGATTTCCACGTCGTCAATGCGGCTGGCCCGGCGCTGGAGCCGCTTAAAAGCCACGCTCAGCGCGGTGTTCATGTCCGACTGGCTGGCCCCGGATCTCTGCAAAACCTGATACCACGAGTAGAAATAAAAAACGTCGCCGGGGTCCATCTCGGCAAGCCGTTCATCCCGGAGGATGCGCTGCATGATACGGAGCGCCTCTTCCCTTCCGGCGGAAGAGATCCGGCACAGGGCAAGGGCGCGGTAGACGGAGATCATCCGGTTCCAGAAATCCGCCGGGCGGAGAAGCAGGAGCTCGTTCTGGGCGAAGCCGCTCCGCCAGTCAGGCTGTTCGATAAGGAGAAAATGTTCCTGGGGCAGGACGGAGGAGAGCCTTGAGGCAAGCTCCGCAGTCCGCTCGTAGTCCCCCGCGAAGTAGGCGGCCTCAAGCTCAAAGAGATCCCCGTCTATCCCCCCGCCTTCCGGTTTGGGCGTCAGGGGGTTTTGAAAGTATATCTGGGAACGGTAAGCCCAGGCCAGCAGAAGCCCTTCCTTTGACGGCAGGGAAAGCCCGGCGGGATTCTTCCGGACATCCTCGAAAATATCCCTGGCCTTCTGGTAACGGCCCATATCGAAGGCAAGCCTGCCCTGGAAAAAGCGGGTATAGTCCGCCCATTCGAACTGGCCGGCCGCGGCGGATTTGGCCTCCGCTTCCCGGGCATAGCCCAGGGCCAGGGCCAGGTTTCCGAAGAGGGCCTGGGCAACGGCGGCGTAGAAAAACGAGATTCCCTGCTCCTCAAGGTTATCCGATTTTTCCGCGTTCTCTACCGCGAAAGAGGCGTATTCCAGGATCTCCCCGATCCGCTGTTTCGACAGGTTTACCAGGGAAAAGAGCCGGTAAGACTGGGCGAGGCCGGACCAGGGCCTGTTCTGGCTCAGCATAATGGCTTCCTTGATGGCCGCCGAGGCGGAATCCGGATCCCGCGAACCCAGGTAAAAACTGGTAAAATTAGCCAGGATCTTGGCCCGGTAGGGGGGGTAAAGCTGATCCATCCCGGGCAAAACCTGGAAAGTTTCCCGGATCTGCCCCTCCGTGCCGTGGAGCAGGGCCTTTACGCCCCTGAAAAGGTAGTCCACCGTAAAAGCCCGCCGGGCCCCCACCACATTCTCCAGGTATCCCCCCGCAATTGCCCGCTCTATCTCCCCGCAGGCGCCGTTTGCCAGATCCGCGTTTACCGATTTAAGGATAAGCTCGTCCCGCAGCGGCGCGGCGGCGCTCCCCTTATCCAGGCTCACGAGGATTTCAAGCAGGCCGAAGCAGGGGCCTATCCTGCGCCGGGAAACCCAATCCAAAAGGCGGCCGCAAACCAGGGCCTGCACCAGCCTTTTCCGCTCCCCCAGAAGGGGCTCCGCTTTGGCGGCAAAATCCTCTATCTGGGGCCGGGGCATCCCGGTTCCGGCCACCACCCCCAGGGAGGCCAGTATCTCCAGGGCGCGGGAAACCGTTTGGGGGTTCTTGCCCCCCTCTTCCAGAAGTCCCGCAAGGCTTTCCTCGGGGAAGAAACGGCCCAAAAGCTCAAAGGCATAGGCGATTTCCCAAAGATCCGGGGGGATATTGGAGGGGGCGAAAGCCGAATTCTGCCCCCTGGTATCCAGCCGGAAAACCTTGGGGAATACCCCCTCCCAGTTCTTTATGCCCCCTTCAGCCTTTGAATCGGCAAGGAACGAGTCCCCGGCGGTTCCGTAGACCAGAATTTTCCCCGAACCGGACGCTGCCTGAAGGGTATCCTGAAAGATCCCCGCCGCCGCCGGATCCGCCTGGTGGAGATTCTCCAGTATTATCAGGGATTCTATGCTTTTGCGTTTTGTTCCGGCAAGGTAGCTTTCCAGGAGCAGCCTGAAAAAGCGGCGGCCCCTCCGTTCCGCGGCCAGGGGAACCTCGGCCCGCAGCCGTTCCCGGAATATGATTCCCGCCAGACTGTCCAGCTCCGCCAGGGCATCCTCCGCGCCGCCCGCGGCCTCAATAAAGGCCCGTATCCGGGGGCTCAGCGCGTCCGCCAGGGGGGAAAGCCCCCGCCCGCCGCCGAAACGGATCAGCAGGGGCGGGCAGCCGCCCAGCAGCTTTTCGCCGTAGCTGTAAAGGCTGTTCCGCTTTCCCGGAAGCTCGGGCCCCAGAAGCAGGAAGCTTTTGTATCCGGCCTGATTCACAATCCCCAGGATCGTATCCTTTAGGGCAAAGGTATCCGCCGCGTTCTCCGGAAACGAGCGGAACTCCCTAAGCCGCGCAAAGGAAAGGGCGGAGTCCGGCTTCCCCTTCCAGAGCCTGGAGGGAAGGCGCTCGAAACGGGCGTAATGGGCAAGGGATCCCTGGGCCGCCGGATCGCAGTAAATATGGTTTTTTTCCGAGCCGAAGGAAAGAAGGCGGCATACCCGTTCTTCCCCTTCCGGGGGAATATTCCTGCCGATAACCAGGGAGTAGCCGTACAGATCCAGCGCGGCGTTTTCCATGATCTTTACAACTTTTTCGATAAGGATAAGGATGTCCAGCCAGATCCCCAGGGAAGCCCCGTCGAAAGAAGCGGTAAGCAGCCGGCGTTCGTTTTTTACTTCCCCCCCGGCGCTTTCAAAGGCCCGTATTACTGAAGATTCAAGTTCGCTTATCGTGTCAGGTATGGTGCGGCAGAGCTGGGATTTGAAGCGGAGAAAGAATAACAACCGGATCATACTGGCCACCTTCGGCCAAGTATACACCAGGGGGAGGATGTTTATAAGCCCCGGGCCTTGTTATTCCCCATGGCGCATGGTAAATTACCGTTTCTGGAGGTATTATATGGTTTCTCTGGCGTTAAAAGGCAGATCCCTCTTAACCTGGCTGGACTACACGGAAGAAGAAATCCGCTTTCTTCTGGAATTGTCCAAGCGGCTCAAGGCGGAAAGCAAAAAGGGTGAGGTATACCGGCGTTTCACCGGAAAAACCCTGGCCCTTATCTTCGAGAAGCGATCCACCCGTACCCGTTGCGCCTTTGAAACCGCCTTTGGTGAGGAGGGGGGGCACCCGGTATTCCTTTCCACCCAGGATATCCACCTGGGGGTAAAAGAAGCCCTGGAGGA
>JAIRRU010000251.1 GCA_031255815.1 Treponema sp.
GCGCCGAGGCAGCCCTGCGTTTCCGGGAGGCCGTGCGCCGCTACCCCGACGACCGCCGGCTCCTCATCTCCCTGGCCCTGGTGCTGGGATCCCTGGGGGATACGGAGAACGCCCGCTCCTATATCGAACGGGCCCTGGAACAGCACCCGGAGGATTACCGGGTCTATTACTACGCCGCCTATCTGGACGCCCAGGCGGGCCGGATCAGGGAGGCCCTCCGTTACGCCGAGGAAACCCTGCGCTACCGGCCGGGCTACGCCCCCGCCCTAAGCCTCCTGGCTTCCCTGCGTTACCGTTCCGGCCAGTACGAAGAGACGGTGCGCCTTGCCGATACCCTTATCGACTTGAACCGGGAAGAGATATCCGCCTGGTACCTCAAAGGCATCGCCCATGTCCGGATGGGACGCAGCGCCGACGCAATCCGGATCTTTTCCGAGGCCCTTTCCATCAACGGGGAGGATGAGTTTATCCGGGCGAATCTGGAAGATCTCCTCATCTCCGCCACCCCCATAGAAGACCCCCAGCGGCAGCGCTGGGCCAACTGGCATTTTGCCCGGGGTCAGGACTACCGTTCCCGGAATTTGTCCGACCAGGCCCTGTTCGAGTACCGCCGGGGCCTCCGGCTTAACCCCTACGCCCGGGATCGGCGGGACTACGCGGAAATCCTCCGCCTCCAGGGTTACCCCTCCCGTTACCTGGAGGAACTCCGTTTCCTCCAGGATCTGGGCCAGGCCGACCGGACTCTTAACGACGCGGTGGAAGCCTACGGCGCCCTTCTGTCGAACACCCTGCCCCGGCGCTGGCAGATCGATCCCGTGGAGGCCGCAAAACCTCACTGGAACATCGCGGTCTTTTCCGCTTCCCCCTCCTCCGGCTTTCTCCACCCGGACGGCGGGCTTACGGCTGCCGCCCTGGTGCGGGAATTCCTCAGCCACGACAGGAACATCGTCCCCATGAATCAGGAACTCCGGCAGCCTTCCTTCTCCCAGGCCTACCGCAGCGCCCGCGAAGGGGACGCGGATTACTTTTTCATGGTTTCCGTATCGGAAAACGAACGGGATCTTTCGGTAAAGGGGGAACTCTTTGTCGGCAGAACCGGGTCTCCCGCCTTTAGTTTCTCCGCCCACCGCACCGGCCCGGATCGGCTCAGAAACGCCGTCCGGGGCCTGGTGGAACAGCTTGCCGCCGCCCTGCCCTTCCGGGGGGAGCTTATCCTCCGGCGGCAGGCCCAGGGCCTCATCGACAAGGGCAGGGTTGACGGCCTTAAACCGGAACAGAGCTTCGACGTGGTAAAGAAAGGGCAGGTAAGGGTACTAAACGAGGGCATCGGCCTTGCCTACAGCCCCGAGGATGTGGTGGGAACCTTTACGATCAGCGAAGCCGACGAGGAAGTAGCCGCCGGCACCCTGACCAGGAACGGTTTCTTCGACCGCATTGAGGCCGGGGACGAGCTTATCCTCCAGGATAAGACAAAAGCCCCCCCCCAGGAGGAAAGCGCCGCGAATCCCGAACTCCGCTCCCTCCTCAGGCGGCTGCGCTAATACCTTGATCGAACTAAAACGTCCGGCCGCCGGGAAATTGAGCCGCGAACGGTACGAACCGCACTAACTTTACCCTAAAACTTCCCGAACACCGGAAAGCCAGGCAAAAGCCAGGGCTGCCGATGTAAAAGTTAGTGTGGTTCGCGGCATCCGCTAAACCCGGCCCTTTAGAAGTTGCTGCCGCTCTTGGTAATCAGCTCCTCGTCCCGTTCGGTAAGGGGGATCTGCTTGCCCTTGGCGTCGTATATCGTCAGATCCAGGGCCAGGCCCCGGAGTTCCTGAACCAGCACGTTGAAAGACTCGGGGATACCCGCCGTGGTTGAAGGCTCCCCCTTCACGATGGCCTCGTAGATCTTCGAGCGGCCGACCATGTCGTCGCTCTTGATGGTAAGGAGTTCCTGCAGGGTATTGGCCGCGCCGTAAGCTTCCAGGGCCCAAACTTCCATTTCCCCCAGCCGCTGGCCGCCGAACTGAGCCTTGCCGCCCAGGGGCTGCTGGGTCACCAGGGAATAGGGGCCGGTGGAACGGGCGTGCATCTTGTCGTCCACCAGATGGTGGAGTTTGAGGAAATAGATAACCCCGCAGAAGATGGGGTTCACAAAGGGTTCGCCGGTCCGGCCGTCCCGCAGGGTGGTCTTGCTGGTAACCGGAAGCCCCGCTTCCTTGAGCTTCTCCTCGATCTGCCCCGCGGAGGGGGACTGGAACACCGGAGCGCTGAACCACTCGTCCAGGGTGGAAGCGGCCCAGCCCAGCTCGGTTTCAAGGAGCTGGCCAATGTTCATCCGGGAGGGAACCCCCAGGGGGGTAAGGCAGAGATCCAGGGGCGTGCCGTCTTCCATGTAGGGCATATCCTCTTCCGGAAGGATCCGGGCGACCACACCCTTGTTGCCGTGACGGCCCGCCATCTTGTCCCCTTCCCTCAGCTTCCGTTTGGTGGCGACAAGCACCTTAACCACCTCGTCTACCCCGGGGTTAAGATCGTCCCCGGCGCTGCGTTTGAGGCGCTGGATATCAATAATAGTCCCCTCAATGCCGTGGGGCACCCGGAGGGAAGAATCCCGCACTTCCTTGGCCTTCTCGCCGAAAATGGAATTGAGAAGCTTGAATTCCGGGGTGGTCTCCGTTTCGCTCTTGGGGGTAACCTTGCCTACCAGGATATCCCCGGAGCGCACCTTGGCGCCCACCATGATGATCCCCTC
>JAIRRU010000265.1 GCA_031255815.1 Treponema sp.
GCCTGATCCAGGCCGCCGGGGTGGGCGTTCTGAAAGAGCTTCCGGTTCGTAGCTACCGCCTTCTGCATAAGCTGGATGTGGATGGAGATGCTCCCCAGGGGGTTCTTTATCTCGTGGGCGACCCCGGCGGCCAGGGTGGTAAGGCTTGCCAGGTTTTCCGCCCGGCGCAGCCGCGCCTCCCTGTTCCGCTTTTCGGTAACGTCCGTTACATGGATAAGGGAACCCACCACCTGGCGATCCCGTACCAGGGGCAGAATGGACACGTTGAGTATCCGCACCGGCCCCTTGCTGTCCACGGCAAATTCCCGCTCCTCCACCCGGTCGCCCCTTAAAAGGGCCTTTTCAAAAAATTCGGCTATCTTTTCGTCCCGTACCGCAGTCCAGACAGGGGCCGTCCCCGGCTCGTGAATGACGATGGGGAGGTAGCGCTCCGCATACTTGTTGGCCATTACCAGGCTGTGCCTGGTGTCGCAGACCAGGATGCCTTCCGCAAGGGATTCCAGCACCGTTTCCAGCCGATCTATCTCCCCCGCGGCGGTGATAACCAGATCCTCGATCTGTTCCGGGGTAAGTTTGGGAAGTTTCTTGATGGCCCGCCTGATAAAATCTCTCATCCGAATTCCGCCATAGCCCCCTTCAGTTCCGTGATCAGCCGATCCAGGGCAAGGGCCGGCTGCTGGTTCCAGGTTCCCACCCCGGCCTCCGCCTCCCCGGCATGTTTCTTCCAGATCCCGTTAAAGCCGATCCGCCGGGGATCCGGCTCCGTCCAGGCCCCGGACACCACCGAGAGGAGGGCCCCCAGAAAAGCGGGGAAAAGGGAACGCGCCTCAAAAGCCCCGGCCCTCTCCATAACCCGCTTGACGATCTCCCTGCTGTCCTCCGAGGGTTCCCCCAGCCCCGCCTGCCTGGCAATGGGGGCGGCGAATTTTCCCAGGGGGATGAGCCCCGGCGGAACCGGGCGGCCTCCCCGCTTTGAGGCATTGAGCGCCCCCAGGGCGACGGAAGCGGCGAAAAAGGCGGCCAGGGGGTAGAGTTTTTCCGGCGGAACCGGGAGAAAAGAATCCAGGTAGGCGGCCAGACCGCCGGGGGCCGCGGGATTGCCCTCCGGAAGGCCGCCTTCCGCGTTGAGGCCCCGGAACACCCGGCGGATAACCTCCGCTTCCACCCGGGCTTCCCGCCTTACAAAGCGGTAGGGTCTAAGCCGGGAGAGCAGGGTGGGGAGGATGGCCTCCCGCCTGACGGTAAGCAGCGCGATGTTCAGGCGCTCCGGGGGTTCCTCCAGGATCTTGAGAAGCGAATTCCGGGCCTCGTCCCTCATACGATCGGCGCCTTCGATAACCAAAAGCTTCCGCCTCCCGGAAGGGGCAAGGCGGCCCCAGTAGGCGGCCCGGCGAACCTGGGCCACGGGGATAAAATCCCCCAGGCCTTCCGATTCAAGCTTTAGGGCGTTTTTTACCAGGGCGGCGCAGAGTTTTTCCCGGTTCTTCCCTTCCGCGCTGTCCAGGCTTTCCATATCCTCCTCCATGGACTGGAGCAGGGGTCTGAGCTTGGCCAGCTTGGGATCGTCCTCCCAAAGGATGGGGGAAAAGCGGCAGAGGAGCTTCCGCAGGGCCCGGGTAAAGAGGATGCGCCCCTGGGGAGCCTCCTCTCTTAGAAACACCGCGGAAGAGGCGGCTATCTCCGCCGAAAAGGAACGGGGGCCCATGAGCAGCAGATCCGGGTGGAGGAGCCGGCGGTGGCGGGCGCAGGCGGGGCAGGGGCAGTTCCAGGGGGCTCCCGGCCTCCCGGTTCCCCCCTCACAGGAGAGTACCCTGCCCAGTTCCAGGGCGGCAGTTCCCTTCCCTGTCGCGGGAGGGCCGAAAAAGAGCATTGAGGGGGCCAAGCCTGCCTCCGCGTCTTCCCGGAGCCGATCCGCGGCGCTCTGGCCCAAGAGGTTCTCAAACATGAAAGCCCCCGGCTTCCCGGCGTTTTGCCGCGCCCCGCATATAAAAGCGCCGACCGCCTGAAAGAGGTTTTTTAACCCCGCAGAGCGCCAAAACGGGCCCGGCAGCCAGGGTTCCCGCGCTGCCGGCGGCGCGGGAACCCGCGAGCACGACAGGCCGCCAGCCTTCGCCCCGGATAAAGGGGAGGAGGTATTCGGAAAAAACGCTCCCCCTTAGGATCGGCCCCTCGTCAAAGAGGGGCTGGACTGTAAAGAGGAGCAGGATAAGGCTGATCACGACGAGGGCTTCGGCGATGCCCAGAACAAAGCCCAGAAAACGGTCTACCGCGTAGAGTTTTATCCGATCCACAATTTCGGTAAGCATGTACTCCATAAGCTTTACAAAGGCAAAGAGGATGAAAAAAAGCCCCCCGAAAGCGATAATTTCCGGAAGGTACTTTATGCCGCCCATGAATTTTTCCCGCAGGAAGGCGCCGCCTGAGCGGTAGAGCAGGACGGCCACCGCAAAACCGCAGAGCACCGCCATAAGGGACATGAACTCCGTAACAAAGCCCCGCAGCGCGGAACGGATCATCAGGATAAAGCCCAGAATGATGAAGAAGATATCGATGAGAACCGGGGGATTCATAACCGCCCTCCGCCCTGTCCGGCCCTGTCAGGAGCCCCGCCCGCGGCTTCGGCAATAGCCCGGGCGATAAAGGCGGCGCCGTCGGTCTTCCCGATCCGGGCGGCGGCGGCGGCCATGGCGCCAAGCTTTTCCGGGTCGGCGGCCAGAGCGCTCACCGCCTCCAGCAGGGTTTCCGCCTTCGGATCTTCGGGCAGCACCAGGGCCGCGCCGGATTTTTCAAAAAAACGGGCGTTTTCCACCTGATCCCCCCGGGTACCCGAACCCCGCAAAGGCGCCAGGATCATGGCCCGTCCCAGGACGGCGTTTTCATAGACCGTCCCCGCTCCGGCGCGGCAGAGCACCAGACTGGCCGCGGCCAGCACATGGGGCAGCTCCTCCCCAAAGTAGGGGTAGGGCAGGTAGCGCTCCCGGGAGGCCGGCTCGTACCCGGCTCCGGTCTGGTGGACCACCACAAAGAGTTTCGTCAGTTCCGCAAGCGCCTCCCGGACAAGATTGTTCAGTTCCCTGGCCCCCTGGCTTCCCCCCAGGACGAGGAGCACCCGCTCCCCCGCTCCCAGGCCCAGGAAAGCCCGGCCTTTCTCCGCCCTGGCGTTCCGGAATTCGGGCCTTACCGGGTTGCCGCTGACCCTTACCAGGCCCTGGTAAGCGGGGGGGAAGGAGGATGCCGTTTCGGCGTAGGCGGTAAAGATCCGGCCCCCGTTCCGGGCGACAAAACGGAGGTTGAGCCTGGTGGCGAGCCCCGGGCTAAAATCCGACTCGTGGGTAAACACCGGGATGCCCAGGGACGCGGCGGCCGCGCAGGGAGGGACGCTGACAAAGCCCCCCTTGGAAAAAAGCAGGGCCGGCCTCTGCTTTTTCAACAGGGAACGGGCGGCGAAAAAACCCGCCGCCACCCGGAACATGTCGGGAACGGTTTTGAGGGAAAAGTAACGCCTCAGCCTCCCCGAGGGAACGCCGTGGAATTCCATCCCCGCCTTTTCCACAATGGATCGATCCATGCCGGAGGAGGAGCCTATCCAGAAAACCCGGAAATCCCCCATCCCTTTAAGACAGGCCGCCACGGCGAGGCCGGGATAGATATGCCCCCCCGTCCCTCCCCCGGTAAAAGCGATATTTACCATGCCACCAGGTTATATGAATTGGGGAATTTCGGCAACATTCCGCGGATCGCGCGGGGCCGGCGGCTTCCCCGCTCTGTCCTTTGATCAAGCCGGAAAATGCGGGTATACTGCCGGTAGTTTTGATATTTTGGGGGGCGCTCCGCGTATCCCGCATACAAGGATGGTTCCGATGAACGCCGCTATCGAAAATTTAAAAACACGGGGCTTTCTGCAGCAGTGCACCGACATCGAGGGGCTTTCCCGTCTTATGGATGAGGGGCCGCTTACCTTCTACGAGGGCACCGATCCTACCGGAGGCAGCCTGCATATAGGCCACATGGTTCCCTACTTTGCCTTCCGCCACCTGCGGGCCGCCGGGCACAAAGGGCTCGCCCTCCTGGGCGGCGGCACGGCCCGTATCGGCGACCCTTCGGGCAAAACGGAGACCCGCAAGATACTGAGTTACGAGCAGCTGGACCGGAATACCGAAGCCATCCGGGCCCAGCTTGACAAGTTTGTCGGCTTTGACGGCGACAGCGCCCGTCCGGTAAACAACAAGGACTGGCTTGCGAATCTGAACTACATCGACTTTCTGCGGGAAATAGGGAGCCATTTCTCCGTTAACCGTATGCTCAGTTTCGAATCCTACAAGATACGGATGGAAACGGGCCTCTCCTTTATCGAGTTTAACTACCAGCTTTTACAGAGTTACGACTTCCTGGAGCTCTACCGCCGTTACGGCTGCCGCCTCCAGATCGGCGGGGACGACCAGTGGGGCAACATTGTTGCCGGGGTGGAGCTGATCCGCCGGGTGGAGGGGGCGGAGGTCTTCGGCATCACCTTCCCCCTGGTAAGCACCGCGGACGGCAAGAAGATGGGAAAGACCGAGAAAGGCGCCCTCTTCCTGGATCCGGCCCTTACGAGCCCCTACGATTTCTTCCAGTACTGGCGGAACGTGCAGGACGCGGATATCCGCCGTTTCCTTTTGATGTTTACCTT
>JAIRRU010000275.1 GCA_031255815.1 Treponema sp.
GCAGTTCCCCCGGCAGGCCCAGGGCCAGGCACTGGATAAGGGCCTTCCGCTCGCCGGCCGGCTCCTTCCCGGCGAAGACCGGGAGACTCCCGTCAACCTTCCCGGGGTCGAGGAGGACGACGGCCCCCTGGGAAGCCGTAAGGCTCCGGACGGCGTTAAGCAGGTTCGCGTTCATGGTTGAATTCTTTCCTCAATTCAGCGTCACGCTGGCAGTGCCCAGGCGGATGCCCTGGTACCAGACTTCGACCCGGTGGTTCCCCCGCGAATAAGTGCTTTGATCGCTGTTTCCCCAGCCGCTCAATTCCCATGTCCTGTTGTTCCCGATGACAACGTTGCCTTCGGTTGAATAAGAATACCCCTGCGGGGAATTTTCGGAATTTCTTCTCACAGTGCCGTCAGGGTTGATTATCTTGACGTAAAGGGTAACTTCCCTGCTGATCTGGGAATTGTAGCTTATCACCGGCGTCAGGTAACGTATCTCGGAGGCGTTCAGCCTTCCCCCCGCCCTGGTTATCCACCGCCTGTTGTAATCGGTGTTTCCAACGCTTATGGATGTTACGCTTATGGTCCAGTTTTTCAGCAGGGCATCGTAGTTCGACTGAAGGGTTTTATGCTGGGACTGTAATGTATTGTGGCTTGACTGCAATGTGTTGTAACGGGACTGGAGCTCATCATAGCGGGGCTGGAAGCTGTCGTAGTCCGACCGCAGCTCTTCATAGCTTGCCTCCAGTTCCCTGTTCCGGTATTCAAGGGAATAATAGCGGGAAACCTGGGAATCCAGGTTTTCCTTGACCCTGTTATAATAATACAGGCCGATCCCTATTGAAATAAAAAGCGCGAGGATCCCGATGATTATGGCGGCGGTAAGGCCCCTGTTTGTTTTATAAAGCTGTATCTTAAGGAGCGCCGCTTCCCGGCCTTCTTCTCCGCCGCCTTGAAGATTCCGGAAGACGGCGCTTCCCCCGGGAGTAGAAACCGGCGGCTCTTCATGAAAGGGCCGGGCCTCCCCCGCCCCCCGCTGTTCCCCCGCCGTCACCTGTTCGCCGTCCGGGGCGGGTTCCGGGGGGCTTTCCCCGAACAGCGCCGTTTCCAGCGCCCCCACCGATCCGGCGCAGAGGGCCGCATCCAGCCCTTCCTCGTCACGCAGCCTCCGCGCCAAACGGTCCTTGACGGCATCGCGGGTTCCCGGAAGGGCGTTCTTCAATTCGGCGCAGAATCCGTATTCCAGGCATTTGACGAGGGCGTTTTTTTCCGCCCCCGGGATATCCGCCCCGTAATCGGACAAATAGGCCCGGACCCGCTTCGCCTCGGCAAGGACGGTTTCTCCCTGTTCGGCAATGATTCTTTGAAGAATTAAAAGCAAGGCGGCGTTCATATTCTCCCTTTGTTTCCCCTCCCGAAAATATCCCCCAGCTTGTTTGGCCGGTAAAAGACCCCCGCCATGGACACGTCGTCCCGGGAACCCTTGGAGGACCAGACGGAGATGGACTTTTGCAGGCCCGCCTCCGCCTTCCCCGGGTCCTCTGGAAAATCGTTCAGCAGGCGGCTGTGGAGCTTAAGGTAGTCTTCCGGTATGAAGGAATCGCTTACGCCGTCGCTGGCCACGGTTATGCCGCGGATGGTATCGGCGCCAAAGGCGTGGCGGAAATGCCCCGCCGCGTCGGAATCGCAGAGGGAGGTCGTCTTGCCCCCGGCAAGGCTTTCGTCCTCCAGCTCCGGCGGGAAGAAGGGAACCCCCTTCGGGTCCAGGCACACGCATTTGCCGTCGCCGATTTGCAGGACAAACCAGCCCCTTTTATAGACAAAGGCGGCGATGAGGGTGGTCCCGTAAAGCCGCACCCGGTCGTTTTCGTCTTCGGCGTTTATATCCTGTTCGGCGCAGACCGCCATTTCCTCCCCGCTTAGGGGATTATCGTCAAAGGCGGCAAGGACGCGCTGCCGCCAGTTCACGATGATGTAGCGTTCAAGCTGCCGCAGCTGGCCGTCCATGTAGGCGGCGTCCCCCATGCTCCTGCTTTCCTTGCTTTGCAGCTTGATAAAAGCGTCGATGGCATCCGCGGCGGTCCCCACGGCCACCCGGGCCCCGGTGTCGCTGCGGAAATGCCTGGCGCTTCCGTGGCCGTCCGCCACCATGGCTAAACCGCAATTAGGGGCGGTAAGAAAAAGCGCCGCGTCCTGGCAGGGCAGGTTTTTTTCCTTATGGCTGTCCCCCTGGGCGACAGCCTTGAATCCGATATACATTTTTACCAGCCGTCGACCGTGTCGGCGGAATTGTAGTCGGGATCGGCCTGGACCATGTTCTGTATCTCCTGGGCCATGGTTTCCTGCTTGCTGACTATCTCGCCGTTCTGCAGGGGCTGGCTCCGCGACCCAATCTGGGAGGAGGTAACCGACACGGTCCGTATCATCTTGCGAAGGACCTCCGGCGTGTAGGCGGCGATAACCGTTTCCCTGGTGCCGGTAAACTCCGCCAGCACCTCCTGATCCGCGTCGTTGCCGATGGCGATCGCCACCTTTACAGCGCTCTTGTACCAGTTATTGTTTTTCAGGACCCCCAGGGCGCTCTGGTAGTCGTCCCCCGGCTGGCCGTCGGAGAGCAGCAGGATAACCGGCGCCACCGACGCGGAGGGGGCCTTAAGAAAGGATTTACGGGACAGCTTTTCGTTTAGCTCGCGGAAAGCCGCCCCCATGTCGGTTCCCCCCTCGGCGGAAAGGTTGGTCCAGAAGAAATCTTCCACCGGCACGGGGCCCTGGGGGTTCTGCCACCTGCAGCCTATGGAAAATTCCAGCACGGCGATTTTAAGGTCTATGTCCGCGCCGCCTATGTCCTGTAAATCCGGCACAACCTCGCGGATGGCGGTGTTTACCGCGCCGATCTTGGTGCCGTCCATGCTGCCGGAAGTATCTATCAAAAAAAACAGCACCATCTGCCTTCTGATAATGCCCTCTACATTGTCATACATGCCGTCGCTCATTTATACCGCTCCTCCTTCGTTTATGGTTCCGCTTGTGCCGCCGAAATCCACGGTTACCCCAGGGCCGATGGGAACCGCCCCGCCGGGGCTTGTATCCTTATCCGCGCCCTCCGGGGTCCTGTACTTCCATGTTCCGGCGCCCAGGTTTTTTATCCCCCAAAGACGGGGGTTGTTTTTATTCATCACCACCTCGGCCAGTACGCCCCGGTAATCGTCGCTGTCCCCGACTATATGGCAGGTATAGATCTTCTTGCCGGGGAAGAGGGGGATGTCGTAGAGCACCGCCCCCTTCTTAATGGAAAGCCGCCGGGGGTAGCTGAAGCTGGATCCGCAGCCGGAGCATTTAAGGCCGGCCCCGGGGCCGGAATCCTGCAGGAAAACCGCCCTGCCGCAGGAGGGGCAGGTGACGTACCATTCGTCCCGGAGCCGTACCAGCAGCTTCTGCCACTCGTTTTCTATTATGCGGAGCTGGGGGTTCTTCATGCCCTTGGCGAAGGAATGAATGAAGGCATCCCTGAAAAACTGGGGAAACAGGGGCCAGAGTTTGATCACGTTGTTGTGCACGCCGTTGACGGGCCGGTTCGAGGGATCGCCGGGGTCATAGATGAAGACGGGGCTGGTTCCAAACAGCTCCATTTCCCGTTTTTCGGTCATGCAGGGAAGTTTCTCATAGGCCGCCCCCTGCAGCGGGCTGTGCCGGAAGAACAGCTTAAAAAGAACCACCGCCAGGGAATGACAGTCCGTCCGTTCCGAAGGATGGGCCTCGCCCCTGACAATCTCCGGCGCCATGTAGCCGGGCTTGCCGCCTACCCCGCCGGAATTCACCTTCCCGTCGGGGGTTACGTTGTCGTTGTCGCATATCAGCACGTCGCCGGTCACGGTGTTGATAAAAAAGTTGCCGTCGTTCAGGTCCTGGTAGCTGAGGCCCCTGCGGTGCAGGGAGCGGAAGGCGTTTACCAGGTTAAGGGCCGCCAGGATCATCACTTCCGTGGAGGCGAAGGCCACCCTGCCGCCCCCCTTGTCTTTGGCGTTCAGTATGGCGGGGAAATCGGTGAATTCCGGGGGCCGCAGGGCCATCACGTAGCCGAAACTCAGGGAGCTCCCGGTTTTAAGGTCCTCTGTCAGGAAAAGGGGCCAGAGGAACTTGCCGTCGGAGGCAAGGTTCCGCTCCCGCTCCTCTATGTTCTGCCGGATGTTTTCCTTAAAGGCCTTCCGGTCCTGCAGGTGGCAGGTATACCATTTAAGGGCGTAGGGATTGCCGGCTATGTTTACCTCGTAAACAGCGCCCTGCCCGCCCTGCCCCAGGAGCCTTACCACACAGGCTTCACCGCCGCCGCTGAGGGCTATCCGGTCGCCTTCCTGAAATTCGGCCATACACGCCTCCGTCCGTTTATTTCGTTTTTGCCGTATTTCCTGTTTTCTTTCGCCGTTTGTATTTTCTTACGGATACTATAGCACGATCGGGGGAACCGCCGCAAGCCTGCAAGCGCCGGAACTTTGCTATTTGGGGGTTCAGGGCCGGCCGGGGGTAAGTTTTCGCGGGGCGGAAGGCTCCAAAACGGCAGGGCCCGCCAGGCCTGCACGGATGCCGGCTGAAAATCCGCATGGATGCGGATTTTCAGCAGCGCCAGGGATAGGAGCGGAATTTTTGCGGAGCGGGGCGGAGCAAAAATTGGAGCGGATAGCCCGGTCCCGCCGCCGGAGGCGGCGGGAGGCGCCCTGATATTAAACAGCAATGCCGTGCTTATCATTGCCGCGTGTAGTATCGCTGTGCGCAGTATTACTGCTTGTAGTATTACTGCGCTGTCTTGTCCGGCGGCGGCGGGCCCTTAGCGGTACTCCTCCCAGG
>JAIRRU010000291.1 GCA_031255815.1 Treponema sp.
GTTTAACGCCTATGTTGACAGGGCTTACGATTCCAGCGGGGATTACTGGCTTTTGAAGACCGACGGGACAATAGCCGACGACGGTTCCGCGGATCTGCGCTGGGAAGCGCTTGTTAAAAAGGACAAGGAGGGCGGGGAGTACTATAAAACCATCTGGTATGCCGGCCAGGGGATGGACAAAGAGGAAAGCCTTGTGGCCCTGCTTGGGGGAAAAGAGCGGGCCCTGGGGCTTTTACAGGAGGAGGGCGTTTTTGCCGCGGGAGAGGGTTCGGAGAAAAGCATCGGTGAGCTTGTCCTGCAAAACTTTCTGGGGGAAAACAGCGTTTTGTCCCTCGACTATTCCCAGTTCGACATAAAAGGCCTTACCGGAAAGGACTGGCAGGCCATATACGAATCCTACACCGGCAACAAAACTTTTTACGAAAGCTACACCCTTAGGGGCCAGTACCGGGGGGACGCCGCCCTGTTGAAACAGGAAAATTTGGGCGATACGGTTACGAGCGATTTGGAATACTATTCCCTCCTGTACTATCCCCTGCTTGACGGCCTGGAAGACAGGGGGATAAGGAACCTGAACGATCCGCTGGCCTATTTGGCCGCGAACACCGATATTTTCTCGTATCCGGGCTGGGGTTCGGTGCGGGTGCACAGCAGTATGATTGACGGTCTTAAACAGGCCTTTGACGCCGCCGCCGGGGCCGGGGCGGACATTCCCGCCACGGACGGAGGCTTGCTGCTTAGATTCCAGGATAGCGCCGATAGAGGCAGCCTTGTGTTGTCCGAACACGCCCTCGGGATGGCTGTTGATTTTGACGCGGAGAACAACCGCATGTACTTTATCACGGAATACGCGAGAAACGATCCGGCCTTTGCCGGCTATCTCCAATCCATGAACATTTCCCTGTCCGGCGCATCGGGATACGAGGCGAACAAAAAACTTGCCGCGGCATTCAGCGGTTACCAGGAATTCCTGAACAAGCGCCTGAATTCCGGTATTGACGAGGCGGTAAAGTTACTGAGCGCGAATACCGGCATTAACGCAATAGCGCGAATGTACACTGACAGCGATAAGCTTGTCCTGAGTTCCGCTTACCGGAATCAGGATATCGGAGGCCTGGAGGCGCTGCGCCGGGAAGCGGCAGGGGGGAAATTACCGCTTCTGGAGAAATCCGGCCGTTTGGTAAAAGAGCGGATGGATATACACCGGAGCCTGATGAAAGACATCAATTTGATCCCCAAGCTCAATTTTTCGATGGATGAAGCCTTCGTAGAGAACATGCGGAAATACTTTGACTGGGGGGGCGACTGGAAATACTCCAAGGATTACATGCATTTTGAGGCGGGAAGATAAACGGGAAACAGGAGCCGGGCGTTTTTCTTCTCCCTCAGCGGCCCGGGTTCTTCATTTTTTTACCCGCCGGTGCTAGTCTGGAACAGGGCGCGCGCCGGGCGTTTTCCCCCGCGCTCCCAGGAGGCTCCCTTGCGTTATACCAGCCCCGGCCCCGATCCGGTCTTTGATTCCCTCGCGCCCCTCGCCCGGGGATTGGGCCTGTCCCTGGTGGAACTCACGGTGTCCAGGCATAAGGGGAGCGTCCAGATCCGCGCCACGGTTTACCGGAAGGGGGATGTCAGCCTGGAGGATTGTTCCCGTTTTCACCGGGCCGCCCTGCCCCGGCTGGAACTGGCCTTTCCCGGCCGGGAACTGTACGTGGAAGTATCGTCCCCGGGCACGGATCGGCTGATCAAGGACGGGGCCGAGTTCCGCTGGTACCCCGGGCACGGTATCCGCTGTTACCGGACCGACACTTCCGCGTGGTTTTCCGGCGTCCTCTCCGGCTCGGATGAAGAGGGGATTGAGCTTGAAACGGGGGAGGGGAGGGTGCGGCTCCCCTTCGAAATCATCGCCAAGGCCCGGCTGGAGGATTCAACAACAAAACTGCCCTGAAAACAAGGCGGGTTCCGGCATCCGGCGCCCCGGCGCCCGGCCTTCCTTGACAGGTTCCGGAATCGTGTTCCGGGGCATTGACAACTCTTTGAAGATTTTTTATATTATTTTTGACAGTTTGAGATTCCATTAAAAAAAGGGCCGCTCAGACGACCCTTTTTTATTTATGGGCAGGTGTGAAAAGCCGGTTTTGCCGGCCCGGGCCCCAGGAGGTATAAAACGTGGCAACTGATATGTCTGAGGCGATCCGGCAAATAAGCCAGGATCGGGGGATTTCAGAGGAGCTTATCCTTAAGACTATCGAAGACACCCTTATCGCAGCCTATAAACGCCGTTTCGGAAACGCCGATAACGCCATAGTCCGGTTTTCCGATGATAACCGGGAAGTGTCAATTTACGCGCAAAAGCAGATTGTTGACGGGGTCTACGACCCGGTAGCCGAAATAGACCTGGAGGATGCCCGGGAACTGAATCCGGACGCGGAAATTGGGGACGAAATCCTTATCGATGTGGATCCCAAGGAATTTGACCGTATCGCGGTGCAAAGCGCCAAGCAAACCGCCCACCAGTCCATACGGGAGATACAGAAAGACAGCCTCTATTCGGAATTTAAGGATAAGGTAGGGGAGATCATTATCGGTTACTACCAGCGGGAACGGAACGGCACCATTTATGTGGATCTGGGCAAAATGGAGGGGATACTCCCCAAAAAACTCCAGTCCCCGCGGGAGACCTACCACGTAAACGACCGGATCAAAGCCCTGATTACGGAGGTGAACAAAACCCCCTCCGGGCTTCAGGTGGTGCTTTCCCGGACTCATACGGATTTTGTTAAGGCTATTTTCGAGCTGGAAGTGCCCGAGATTTACGACAAAACCGTGGAAATACACAAGATTGTCAGGGAGCCGGGTTACCGGACCAAGCTGGCGGTTTACTCCAACCGGGACGACGTGGATCCGGTGGGGGCCTGCGTGGGCCTTAAGGGGGTGCGCATCCAGGCGGTTATCAAGGAGCTGGAAGGCGAGAAGATCGATATCCTCAAGTACGATCCCGATCCCCGGCGCTTTATCAAAAACGCCCTGTCCCCCGCGGAGGTGCGGGACGTTATCGTCCTTGACGAGGGCAAGCATCAGGCCCTGGCGGTGGTGAACGATTCGCAGCTTTCCCTGGCTATCGGCAAGCAGGGCCTCAATGTCAGGCTGGCAAACCGGCTGGTGGACTGGAACATCGATGTCAAGACCGACGCCCAGTTCGAGGAAATGGATATAGCCGCCGAATCCCGGCGGGCCGTGTCGGAGCTCTTTGGGGACGCGGACGAGTACGGCGAGGAATTCTCCCGGATCTCCGAACTTCCCGGGGCGGATCCCGCGGTGGTGGCGGCCCTGGCGGAAGGCAATGTGGAATTCATCGAGGATTTCCTTGCCCTTAGGCCGGAGGAACTGGAAGAATTCAAGGGCCTTACGGCAGAACAGATCGAGGCGCTCCGCAGGCTCATTGAAGAGTACGTGGAAATTATCGAGGAAGAGGAAGAAGAAGAGGAAACGGCTGCCGGCGCCGAGGGCGAAGCCGGCGCGGACGAGGCGGAAGGGGAAGCCGAAGAGGAATACGTGTGTCCCGAATGCGGGGCCAAAATTACAGTGGATATGACAAGCTGTCCGAATTGCGGCATCGGTTTGAGTTTTGAATACGAAGACGAACAGCAATAATTAACGGAAACAAAGGTGGATCATGGCTGAGGATTTAGAAAATACCCAAAAACCCAAAGCGGAACTCATTAAGCATGCACAGAACGAGCGCGAATCGTCTGCCGGGGGGGCGGCCCCGGAACACGGAGAACGCCGGAAAGTCATCGTGGTCAAAAAGAAGCCTCCCCAGACATCGTCCGCATCTGCTTCCGGGGGGGTAAAAAAGCCTCAGCCGAGGGTGGTGGTAGCCTCTCATCCGGAGGCCGCCCGCGCGGCGGAAGTTCCCGCCAAACAAAAAGCCCAAAACCCGCCGGAAGATCCGGTTTCCCGGGAAGCCGCGCCGCAGCAGGCGCCGGAAGCCCGGGATCTCCCCCCGGATCCGCAAAAGGCCAATCCTCCGGGAGCGGAGCCTGCCCCCGGTACCGTCCCCCCCGAAGCGGCCGCTGAAATTAAGAGCGGCGTTCAGGAAGAAAACAAGCAGGAGGGCCGGAACGGGAACCAGGTGATGTCTTTTCCCACCGCCCAGCGGCCCGCGGCCGCGGCGGGCCGGGTGGGCGGCAAGCCCGTAGGCCGGAGCAGGGATGAAAACGCCCGCTTTAACTCCCCGCCGCCTTTCCCGGGCAGACCCGCCGGCGCGGCGGGCCGGGTAGGCGGCAGGCTTGTGGGCCCCCGCCAGGACGCGGGGGGCGGGCGTCCCGGCTTCGGCGCGGGCCCGGCGGGCCCCCGTCCCGGCGGCGGCCGGCCCGGTTTCGGCCCGGGCCCGGCAGGCCCCCGTCCCGGCGGCGGGCGTCCCGGCTTCGGCGCGGGCCCGGCGGGCCCCCGGCCCGGCGGCGGCAGGCCCGGTTTCGGCACGGGCCCGGCAGGCCCCCGTCCCGGCGGGGGGCGTCCCGGTTTCGGCACAGGCCCGGCGGGTTCCCGACCCGGCGGCGGCAGGCCCGGCGGGAACCGGGGGGAGGGGGCGCCGGCTTCCGGTTCCCTGGTAGAAGGCAAAACCCCGGCCAAGCGCAGCTTTAAGGCGAAAAAGCCCATCTACACCCGGAAAGAGAAGGAACTGGAGATGGAGGAGAAACTCCTCCAGACCAAAAAGAAGATCACCCATGTGGCAAACCCCATACCCAAGTCCATTGAAATCATGGAGGCGGTTTCCGTATCGGAGCTTGCCCGCAAGATGAACCTGAAGGTATCGGATCTGATCCAGAAACTGATGAGCATGGGGATGATGGTTACCATCAACCAGCAGATCGACGCCGATACCGCCGCGATTCTGGCCGGCGAATACGGCGCGGATGTAAAGATCATCAGCCTTTACGACGAGACCCAGATTGAAACCGTCTCGGACGAGGGGGCCGAAATG
>JAIRRU010000003.1 GCA_031255815.1 Treponema sp.
TTACCGGAGATCCCCCCGGCCAGATCGTACTTGTTGCAGAGGATCAGCGCCTCTACGCCCGCGGCGTCGGCCTGGACTAGGGCCCGATCGAGAAAACGGGGGCGGAAGGGCGGGGACAGGGGGCTGGTTACGCAGAACACCAGATCCACGTTGGCCGCCAGGATCTGGGACGCGGCGGAACGGTTTTGCCCCAGGCCCTTCTGGTTCATCCGGGCAAAGATGTTCCGCCTTTCCTCCAGGCCGGTTACCAGCCCGGTACCGGGATTGGCCGGATCGGGCGCGACCTGCACCCGGTCTCCCGGCGCCAGGGGGTTGTAGTAGGATTCCACCCCCCTCAGCACCTTCCCCTTGATCCGGCACTCCAGATCTTCAGCCGCCGGGCCCTTCCGGGGATCCCCGGTCTCGACGCGCACCGTAAAGATATTCCGGGAACCCCGGATCACCAGGCCCCTCACCGGAAGGCCCCGCCGCTTCCGCCCGCTCCGCCTATCCGGCCCGCCTTTTCCGGGAGAAGCCCGCCCTCAGCCCCTCCCGAAGGGCCCCGCCCTTCCCCTGCAGGATCCCCAAGCGCGGAGAGGCTGAAACCCAGGCTCCCGGCCCAGTAGCCCCAGGAAGAACCGGCGGCGTCACCGGTAACGAGGAAACGCCCCTCCCCGCCTTCCCCCCGCCCGCAGCCCGGGCCGTCCAGGATCGATTCTATCCGTCGGGAAATACCTTCCACCGAGTCGTAGACGCTCATGGCCGGGCCGGCTTCCCGGCGGAACTCGTCCAGCAGGTGGAGAAAATGGGTGCAGCCCAGCACCAGGGAATCGGCCCCGGCGGCGCGGAAGCGTTCCAGGTAGGGCAGGATTGTCCTGGTTTTCTCTTCCGGGCCCGCCACGGCGCAGCGGTACTCCACAAATTCCACCAGCTCCGGCGCGGCTATACCGATAATCTCGCAGCCCGGCCCGTATTTCGCCGCCAGATCCGCTATACAAGGGTCTGCCAGGGTTCGCCCGGTTCCCAGCACCCCGACTTTGCCCTGCCGCCTGCCGCTTACCGCGGGTTTTATGGCCGGGACGGTTCCCACGAAGGGCAGTCCGGGGAAGGATTCCCGCAGAAGGGAGATTGCGGAAACCGTGGCGGTATTGCAGGCAAGCACGACGATCTTGGGGTCTGTCAGGGAAACCAGCCTTTCCACCAGGCTGCGGAGGGCGGCGGCAAGATCATCCCGCTCCCGTTTGCCGTAGGGAAAATTGGCCCGGTCGGCAAGGTACACGATGTTTTCAGCGGGATTGCGGCAGCGGAAATGACGGCAGTAGGGGATACCGCCGATGCCCGAATCCAGAAAAAGTACCGGCCGCCTGTCCATTAAGTAAAAAGATTGTCGAAGGCGGATCGGGCCGCGGCGGCCTGATCCCGGTCTTTCTTCCGCCCCGCCGTAGCCGAACGGTACTTGGGATCCAGGGAGAACCAGTCGCAGAAGTTGGCGCTTTCCCGGTCGTTCGGAAGGCCCCCGGCAAGCGCCTGGCTTTCCCGGCAATCCCGGGTATCGGGGGAAAAGAAGCGGCAGTTCATGCAGGAGCGGATATCCTTCCCGCACTGATCGCAGCGGAGGGAACGGCCGATAGGCTCCTCCCCGCCAACCGGGGAACCGCAATACCAACACATGCCCTATTTTAAACCGGAAACAGGCTCTTTGTCATTAGATCTGTTCAAGAACCCGGTTGGTTCCCGAAGAAGTCCGGCAAAAATGCCTGGCAAAAATGTCTGGCAAAACGCCCCGCGTTTTCCCGGTTCCGCGAATCAACGGCTTTGACCAGGGGCCTCTTTTGGACTATAATAGCAGCATGTTTGCCATTATCCCCTGCGCGGCCGGCTGCGGGCGGCCGGCTATCAGCGGTTCCAATACCTGCGCTATACACACGGTGAACCCGGCGCTGGAGGTGGAGCGGATCGGCGGCTTTATTACCCAGCGGGAGGTGATCAAGAACCTTTCCGCCTGCGGGCTGCACTTTGAGGGGATGGATTTTTCCAACCGGAAATTCTACGGCTGCAATTTCTCCGGGGCCTCCTTTAGCATGTGCCTCTTTACCAAAACGCTGATGCGGATGGTCTTTTTCGATTTTGCCGTTTTTAACCACTGCGATTTTTCCGGCTCGAATCTGGAATTCCTTTCCTTCGGCGGCTCCACCCTGCGGAACTGCACTTTTGAAGGCTCCGAACTGGTGCAGATAAACTACGGCGGTTCGGTTATTTCCGATTCCACATTTAACAATTCAAACCTCCGCAACAGCCGTTTTATCAACACGGATATCACCGATTCTGATTTTGTGGACTGCAATCTGAAGCGGACTTACTTTGTCAAAACCAGGCAGGAACGGGTAAATTTTAAAACTTCCAATATCGCCGAAGCGATTTCCGCGATTGAGGACTAGGAATGAGTAAACGCTTCCTGCCCCGCCCTTCGCGCGCCTTTTCGCCTGGCCTTCGGCCTGGCGGTAAATTTCGAATTCATATATCATTGAGCTTGTTCCAAAAACTGAAGTGTTGGAACAAGCTCCATTACTTTTAGTCTAAGCAAGGTATCAGGGTGAAAGTTTTTTATCATTACTGCCGCTACGGTTTCGGCAACTGCTATGTCCTGGGCGCCGATACGCCGGAGGAAAACGGCGGCGGGGGCGCGGCGGGCCCGCAAACCTCTCCCCCGGAACGCGCCCCCAGGGAGGCGCTTATCATCGATCCCGGCGAGATAGACGGGCAGATAGTGAGCTTCATCGAGGACAACGATTATAAGCTTCGCGGCGTACTGATAACCCACGATCACCTGAACCACGTTCACGGGCTGGGAACCCTTAAACGGATCTACCGCACGGATATCTATGCGGTAAATTCGATGATCAGGGAGCACAGAACCAGGATGGTACGGGACGGCGAGACGATCGTTCTGGGTTCCTTTAAGATCCACGTTATTTCCACGCCGGGCCATTCTTCGGATTCAGCGGTATTCCTGATAGACCGCCTGCTCTTTACCGGCGACAGCCTGAGCGCGGGGCTGGTGGGCCGTACCGCCAGCGCCTACGGGGCGCGGGTGCAGATAAGCGCCCTGCAGACCAAGATACTCTCCCTGCCCGGGGACTTTATAATACTGCCCTCCCACGGGCCGCCTTCCACCCTGGAAGCGGAACGCCGTTACAACGCGGGAATAAAGTTCTACGACAACAACCTGGATCACCGGCAGCGTTTTAGAATAGAAACCTGAGCTTGGCTCGAAACCAGAGGAGAAACTATGATCTACCTGATAAGCGGGGCGAACAGGGGCCTGGGCCTTGAACTGGTGCGGGAGGGGGCGCGGCTGGGCGTAGAAATAATAGCCGCCTGCCGGAACAGGGGAAAGGAACTGCCCGCCCTGGCCGGGGCCTATCCCGATCTGATCCGTATCGTAACCATGGATGTGGCCGACACCCAGTCCGTGGAAGCGGCTTTTAAGGAAACGGCTGAAAAATACCGTTACCTGAACGGCTTCATCAACAACGCGGGGCTTCTCTATGGCAGCAAGTTCGATACCCGGGATCCGCTTACCAGTATCGATATTGACGAGGCTGCGGCCACCTTTAACACGAATGTCCTGGGCCCTATCCGGGTTATGAAGTACTTTATGCCCCTGGTTTACGCCGCCCCCGAAGAACGCTGCATCGTTAATATTTCTTCGGACGGGGCGCTGATCCGGCCCGGCGGCCATGTTTACGCTTCCTACTCCGCCTCAAAAAGCGCCCTTAACTGCTACACCCAGCGGATGCGTAATTACCTTGCTTCCCGGCCGGACAAGGCGGATATCCGGGTTTACCTGATCCACCCCGGCAAGATGCGCACGGATATGGGAAAAGAATTGGGCGAAATCGAGGCTTCCGAAGCCGCCGCCGGCATCTGGGATATTATTATCCGCAGAAAGGATCTAAAGGCCCCGGTTCCCTTTTACGATTACAAGGGCGCGCTTATATAGAGTCTTTCCGCTCAATCCCGGGGGGCGATTTCCAGGATAAGTTCGACTTCGCCTACCGAAATTTTAAGGTTGTTGGCTATCTCTTTCGCGGTCCAGCCCTGGCGGGCCAGTTTTACGACGGTTTCCCGCGCGCTGATAGAGGGGGCGCCCCGGTCGCGGGAGGGGGGGGAAGCGCTGTTGTCCTTTAGTATCGCTTCCATAAGTTTGAATTTGTCCTGAATTTCCTTGTTCAGTTCCCCCAGGCGGGTTTCGGCCCGGGCGATCCATTCCCGGACGGTCTGCATTTGGGCGCTGCGCCGTTCGATGACGGAAAGGGTTTCGTCCAGGGAATTGAGTTTCTCCGCGGCTTCCCGGGCCCGTTCGCCGTCTCCGGAGAGGAGTTCGATACTGTCCCTGATGCTCCGCGTTTCGGCGGCAAGCCGATCCAGATCGTCGCTGATCTTGCGGGTTGCCGTCTCCGACTCCTGCAGGGCCTGAAAGTTCCGGGCAATGCTGTTGCTGGTTTCGTCCAGGGTCTGATTCTTCCGCTCGATGCGCTGGTACTTTTCCTCGGTTTCTTTCAGGGCGTCCTCAAGGCGGCGGATCTGAACCTGCAGGGCCTCCAGGGTATCGTCGGTGTCCAGCACCTGGGCCAGTTTCTCTTCCACGGCCCGGGATGTCTGAAGCAGCCGTTCCACGTCCTTTTCCATCACTTCTATACGGCTCTGTTCAATGGCGAAACGGGCTATCTTCGCGTTTACGTCTTCCGCCAGGCGTTTGATCCGGCTGAATTCGGTTTCCATCTGGGCGACTTCGGACTTGCGCTGATCCAGCCGGTCTATATCGCCCCGGAGGTCTTCGATGCTCCGGGTCAGATCCTGCTTGAGTTCGTTGGTACGGTCGAAGAGCCTGGTTTGGGAGGTAAAGTCGCGGATATGCTGTTCCGCCTTGGCTATGACCGCATCCAGATTTTTCGCCTCCTCCTCGGTATGGGCAAAGATCTCCTGGCGGAGCGAGCCGGATTCGTCCTGGATCTTTTCAAGAACAGCCCGGATCTGGACGACGCGTTCGCTGTTTTCCGTTTCCAGTTCCCGCATGCGGTTCCGGGATCCCTCTATGGCGGCGTCTATTTCCCGCTGCCGGGCGCCGCATTCGGCCAGCCAGTCTTCAATGTTCCTGCGGCTAAGATCGGTGAATTCCTTCAGTTCCCCGTTCCGGCTTTCCTGGAAACTGGAGATTTCTTTAAGCTGCTCTTCCAGTTCCCGCTGGCGCCTTCGGAGGGTCTCCGCGGTTGTCAGGGCGTACTGGCCTATCTCGACCTTAACGGAAGCCTCGGCGGAGGCCCGCAGATCCTCCAAATCCCGGTCCAGCTGCTCCCGGAACGAAACCCTGGTCTCGTCCGCGCTCCGCATCTGCTCCCGGATACCTTCCTCGAAGACCGTCGTATCGTCCCTGAGGCGTTCCAGCTCGGCAAGCAGCCGCTCGCCCTGTTCGGTGAGAGTCTTGCGGAATTTTTCCGTATGGGAAAGCTCCAGATTCCGGCGCTTTTCCTCCGAATCCTCCGCCATTTCCGTAAGCCGGCCCTCCAGGGATTTCTGCCAGTCTTCCAGCCGGCGCTCGATATCCTCGCTCCGCTTGGACAGGCCCGCAAAGAAATCGTCCTCAAAGACCTTGAGTTTTTCCGAAACATTGTCGTAGGCCCGGTTTTTAAGGGAGTCCAGTTCCTGCCCGATGGCGTTGAAGGAATTTCTGAAGTTTTTAACCTGGGAGTCAAAGGAGGAGGCGACGCCGGCCTGGGTTTCGAGGGATTCATCCCTGAAACGGGCAAACTCGGACCGGACCCGTTCTTCGGCCTCGGCCATTATCCGGCGCAGTTCCTCTTCCAGCCGTACCGTGTCGCCGGCAAGGGCGTCAAGCTGTTTCAATTCCTCCGCCTGGGCGGCCCGGTACTCCTCAAGGCGCCCTTCCGCGTCCTCCAGAATCTGCCTTTCCGTATCGATCATGACGGCTTCCGTCTTTTCCCGCTGGGCGGCGAAGATATCTTCCAGCTCGGCGGCCGCGTCTTTCCAGCGCTCCCGCTGGGCGGCAAGGGCCGTGTCCACGGCGCCTACGGCGTCTTTCCAGGCCTGCTGCTGATCGGCAAAGCCGATATTCAGGGATTCTTTCTGCTTTTCGACAATGCTGTTGAAGGCGTCCAGAGCCTCGGTAAGTTCCCGCTTCTTCGTTATAATAACTTCCTGGGCCTGCCTCTCCGCTCCGGTCAGGGCTTCTCTCAGTTCCGCCGCCGCGGCTTCCCACTTTTGCCGCTGGGCGGCAAAGAGCGCGTCCAGCGAATCCCGGTGTTCCCCCGCGGCCCCGTCGAAGGAAGCCAGGACTTCGGCAAGCTCCCGCTTCTTCCCCTCAAGGCTGTCCAGGGCCGCCCGCTCGGCCTCGCCAATGGCGGCGTTGAGTTCAGCCGCCGCGGCTTCCCACTCCCGCTCCTGCGCGGCGAAGACGGCTTCCAGCGAATCCCGGTGTTCCCCGCTAATCCCGTCGAAGGAGGCCAGGACTTCGGTAAGCTCCTGCTTCTTCCCCTCGAGGCTGTCCAGGGCCGCCTGTTCCGCCCCGGTGATGGCGGTATCCAGCTCTGCCGCCGCGGCTTCCCACTTCTGCCGCTGGGCGGCGAAAACGGCCTCCAGCGAATCCCGGTGTTCCTCCGCGGCCCCGTCGAAGGAAGCCAGGGCTCCGGCAAGCTCCCGCTTCTTCCCTTCAAGGCTGTCCAGGGCCCTTTGCTCGGCCCCGCCAATGGCGGCGTTCAGCTCTGCCGCCGCGGCTTCCCACTTCTGCCGCTGGGCGGCGAAAACGGCCTCCAGCGAATCCCGGTGTTCCTCCGCGGCCCC
>JAIRRU010000076.1 GCA_031255815.1 Treponema sp.
TCCGCAAAGTCGGTTACTTTGCGGACAGACCTTGCATTTTCCCGCCTAAAGGCTGCGAAAATGCGTTTTTCAAGGAAGTCTGTCCATAATGTGTCTACATTATGGACAGACTCTAATTATCCGGGGAGTTGAATGAGCGGTCACTTACAGCTTAGTTTTGTCGCTTTTTCAAAAGGCGCTTATATTATTGTGGAAGGCAAGCAAAATGCCGACTGCTTCTTTATTATCCGCCAGGGTAAAGTGCGTATCTCCAAAGAGGTGGAAGTTGTAAAGGAAGAAGATATCCTGGGGCCGGGCGATTTCTTCGGGGTTGTTTCCACCATGTCCGGCCACAGTCATATTGAAACCGCCCAGGCTTTGACCGACCTTACCCTTATCGCCGTCCAAAGGGATCAGTATTCCCAGCTTATCCAGGACAATACGCCGGTAGCCATGAAGATCATCCTCCAGTTTTCCAGGCGGATGCGTTACCTTGACGAATCCCTGACCCAGCTGACCCTGAAGAGCAACGCGGAAAGCGATCCCGCCATACTGTTTAAGATCGGCGAGCACTATGCCCGCCGGAACCAGTACAGCCTGGCCTTTTACGCCTACAACCAGTATATAAAGTACAACCCCAGGGGAGAGGATGCGGGTACCGCCCGGATGCGGATGATGAAAATTGTCCCCTATGTTAAGACGCCTCCCCCAAGCTTCGAGAGCGCCGAACTTATCCGGAACTACCCCCGGGACGCCATGATCTTTTCGGAAGGCGAGATGGGGGACGAACTCTACATCATCCAGAAAGGTTCGGTGAAGATTGTCAAGATCGTGGACGACAAGGAAATGCTGCTGGCCGTGCTTAAAGGGGGGGATATCTTTGGAGAAATGGCGGTTCTGGAATCGAAACCCCGGGCGGCTAGCGCCATAGCCTATGCGGATTGCCAGGTGCTGGCGGTCAACAAGGCCAACTTCAGCGCCATGATCAGCGCCCAGCCGCAGATAGTGGCCCGGCTGACCATCCTGCTGGCGGATAGGATCTGGTTTATCTACAAGCAGCTTGCCAACACGCTGCTAAGCGATCCGGTAGGGAGGATCTACGACTCCCTGCAGATCCAATTGGAAAGAATCCGGGTGCCCTTAAACACCGGCTCGTCCTATACCTTCGACTTCGGCCCCCAGGAACTTGCCAACATGGTGGGCCTGCCCCAGGGGGAGGGGGATAAGATTATCCGGAAGCTCCTGGAAAACCGGAATTTCCTCATTGTTAACGACAAACTGTACATAGTGAACGTTTCCGAGGTAGCCCGGCAGGCCGAATACTACCGCAAGATACAGATCCGCAACGACAAGGCCCGGCGCCGCACGGACGAGCGTTAGGCCTGGAGCCGGCCCCTCTGCTACCTTGATTAGGCTAAAATGCCTGATAATCCCGCCTGCTTTACCGGGCTGCCGAAAAATTGAACCGCGAACCGCATGAACCTGGGTTAAAAACCTCCCGGACTCAAAGAAATCCAGATGAAATATCGAGGTTTTCGCTGAAAAAGTTCGTGAGGTTAGTGTGGTTCGCGGCTATCCTTCTATCCGTACTTTTAGCCTAATCAGCCTGCTAGGGCATAATGTAGGTCTTTATCGGCGGGAACCCGTTGAAACCGACCGAAGCGTAACTTGCCGTATAGGCCCCGGCCGAGAGGATGTAGATCCGGTCGCCCACTTTCAGATCCACCGGCATACGGTACTTGTGATCCTCGTAAAGGATGTCCATGCTGTCGCAGGTGGGGCCGGCCAGGATCACCTCCGCCTCCTTAACGCCGGCCGCGTCCTTGCTCGTTACGATGGGGTATTTTATCGATTCATCCAGCGTTTCTATCAGGCCGTTGAACCTTCCCGTGTCCATATAGACCCAGCGGTTCAGGGCGGTGTTGTTTTTCCGGGAGATCAGCACCACTTCGGCGCTGAGGATGCCGCTGTTTCCCACCAGGGAACGGCCCGGCTCCAGGATGATCTTGGGAAGATCTTCCCCAAAATCGTCCACCAGGTAACGCTGTATCTCCGCCGCGTATTCGGAAAGATCGTTCGTCGGCTGGGTATAGGGGGCGGGAAAGCCGCCGCCCATATTGATCATGGACAGCTTTATCCCCTCGTCCTCCTCCAGAGAAGAGAAAAGGTACTTGGTTTTGGCAATGGCCTCGTCCCACTGGCCGATATCCCGCTGCTGGCTTCCCACATGGAAGCTTATCCCCAAAGGGCTAAGCCCCAGCTCGCGGGCCATGATGAGGAGATCGTAAGCCATATCCGGGTGGCAGCCGAACTTGCGGGAAAGAGGCCAGTCGGCGGTGGAGGAGGCTTCCACCAGGATCCGCACGTAGATTTTACTTCCCGGCGCGTTCTGGGCAATGCTTTTCAAGTCTTCCTTGCTGTCGGTGGCGAAAAGCCGCACCCCCCGTTCGTAGAAGTAGGCCACGTCCCGGCCTTTTTTGATCGTGTTTCCGTAAGAGATCCGCTCGGCGCCGATTCCCAGGGAGAGCACCATGTCCAGTTCGTAACGGCTGGCAATATCGAAGCTGGAACCCAGATCCGCCAGCAGGGAAATAATCTCCTTTTCCGGGTTGGCCTTGACGGCGTAGTAGATCTGGCTATAGGGGAACAGGCCCTTGAGCCGCTGGTAGTTCAGCTTTATGGCTTGCAGATTGAATACGATGCAGGGAGTCTCCAGCTTTTGGGAAAAATCAAGGAAGCTCTGCCAGTCTTTGTCGGATACATAATCAGCCCTGTTTATCATTCCATCCGCCTCCGGATACAAAGATTGAAAAGGATGCTAGCATATTCTGTCCCCTTGGACTAGTACCTTGATTAGGCTAAAAGTATGGATAAATGGATGAAAGGATAGCCGCTAACCTCACGAACCGCACGAACTTTTACACCGATAACCCTGGCTTTAGCTTGGCTCCAGTGCCTTGTTTAAACTAAAATTCAAGATAAGCGTAACAACCGGGAACAAGAATTTTAACCGCCAAGCCGCCGAAGGCGGCAGCGCGCCAAGGCGGGCTGCGGCCCGCCGGAACACGAAGGAATCAGCAACTTTTTATCCGCCTTTCGAATAGAGACCGGATATATAGTAGCGTATTCGCCTCTGTTTTTACCGATAAGGAAAATATGAAACTAAAGTTACGGAAGGCCCGGTTCCTGGCGGCGTTTTTTCTCTCCCTTTCCTCCGCCGTCCTTTTACCCGCCCAGAGCCCTCCAGAGGGGGAAAGCCCGGCGGCCGGGGAAAACGGCCTGCCCCGGGTTTTCCGGGAAATAAGACTGGGCATGAGCCTTGAGGATCTAAAAGCGGCTCTGCAGCGGGACGCTATGTTCAGTTTCCGGGGCGACCGGGACGTGTCCCTCCTGCCCGCCAGGGATCAAAGCCTGGTGGAGACCACCGGGCTTTCCTTTGTAAAACGGGCTTTTTTCCAGCTGAGGGACGGCCGGCTTTTTATTATGGCCTTTACCCTGAACAGCGATCTGGTGGATCACTATTCGGTTTTTAGCTCCCTGACGGAAAAATACGGCCAGCCCGATACGCTCAGCCCCCAGCAGGCGGTTTGGGAGCGGGAGAATACCCGCCTTGCCCTGGAACGGCCTTTGACGGTAAAGTATATCGATTTGGAAGCCTTCAACAGTATAATCGGCGAATCCCGGACAGCGGAATCCCATGAAGTAAGACAGAGGCAGGAATTCCTGGATGGTTTTTAAGCGCGGGAAGCCGCGGGCAGGGGGGGGGCTGCGGCGGGGATGGATATGGACAGCGTCCTTTGCCGTTATTTTCAGCCTGGCGGATTGCGCCGCCAAGCCCGCCAAATCCCCCGCCATTATAACTGACTTCAAAACAAGAGAGCTGACCATCGAACGGGCCGCCGCCCCTCCGGTGCGCGTAAAGGCGGAACTGGCCCTGAGCGAGGAGGAGCAGTCCCAGGGCCTTATGTACCGTGAAAGCCTGGACGACGGCCAGGGCATGCTCTTTGTCTTCGACCGGGATAAGCTGGCCTCCTTCTGGATGAAAAACACCTTTATTCCCCTCTCTATCGCCTACATCAGTTCCGACGGCAGTATCCTGGAGATCTACGATATGCGGCCGGAGGATCTTTCGCTGATCAGATCCAGCCGTTCGGTTCGTTACGCCCTGGAAGTGCCGCAGGGTTGGTTTAGCCGCGCCGGGATCGGGCCGGGAGACCGGCTGCTTATCGAATCTTTTTAGATCGTTTCCCTTTGGTAAAACAGCTGCCGGAACGCTTGATACAACGCTTGTACTGGAGTGCCGCTTGCATTAGGATAGTTTTATCCGCCTGGAGGGCTTTTGTTTAAAGGTTTAACGCAACGGGTACACCGTATCATCTCCGTCGACGCCCAGGAAGAAGTCCGGCGTTTTAATTCCGGCGAACTCCTGCCTGAGCATGTTATTGTCGCCCTCCTCAAGGAAGGGGCCGGGATAGCCTGCAAGGCCCTTATATTTCTGCGGATCGATCTGCTTGATTTCCGCCACCATGTGGAAGGGGGCATTCCCCATATGCCCGGCCCCCTTACCCGGGCCGAAGCGCCCCCGTCAAAGCGCGCCAAGTCCCTGCTGGAAACCGCCACCGAGGAAGCCCGGAATATGGGAAGCGAGCATCTGGGCACGGAGCATCTGCTTTTCGCCGCTATCAGGGAACAGGGATCGGCGGTTCAGGCTTATCTGGCCCGCCACGGGGTAGACGCCGACATGCTCCGGGTGGTGGTTCAGACCACCTTCAACCGGGGTTCCCATTCCCGGGCAGAGGGGAACTACCGCGCCGCCGGGGGAACCTGGATCCACTCCGGAACATCCGGCGGCTTCCAGCCCTCCTGGATACTGCACCAGGGGGATTACCGGGTCTCCCATTCTTCCCGGGTTAAACCCGCCTCCTACCCGGTGCTGACCCCTACCCTGAACGAGTTTTCCCGGGATCTTACGGAACTTGCCCGGGCGGGGAGGCTGGACCCCCTGGTGGGCCGCCAAAAAGAGCTGGACCGGGCGGTGCGTATCCTGGTACGCCGGGCCAAGAACAACCCGGTGCTGGCAGGCGAGCCCGGGGTAGGCAAAACCGCCATAGTGGAAGGCCTGGCCCAGCTTTTAGCCGGGGAAGACGCGCCCTCCGCCCTTTCCGGCCGCCGCATCCTCTCCCTGGACATGGGCGCCGTGGTGGCGGGGACCAAATACCGGGGCGAATTCGAGGAACGGCTCAAGAAGATCATGCGGGAAATCACCCAGGCCGGGAACGTGATCCTCTTTATCGACGAGATACACACCATTATCGGCGCCGGAGGGGCGGAGGGGACTATTGACGCTTCAAATATGCTCAAACCCGCCCTTTCCCGGGGGGATATCCAGTGTATAGGCGCAACGACCCTGGCGGAATACCGCAAGCATTTTGAAAGGGACGCCGCCCTGGAACGGCGTTTCCAGATGATTCTGGTGGAGGAGCCCGGCCTTGAAGATACGGTGGATATCCTCAGGGGGCTGCGGAAGAAATACGAGGATCACCACCGGGTGTCCTATACCGGAGAGGCCCTTGTCCAGGCGGCTGTTCTTGCCCACCGTTACGTTTCGGGCCGTTACATGCCCGACAAGGCCATTGATATCCTGGACGAGGCCGGAGCCATGCGGAAACTGGAAAAGTCAGGCCAGCCCCCGGAAATTACCGGCATAGAGGAGGAGATACTCCTCCTTACCGAAGAGAAAGGCGCCCTGGTAACCGTTCAGGATTACGAACACGCCGCGGAGTTGCGCGACCGGGTGCAGGGCCTGCGCGCCAAACTGGAATCGATCCGCCGCGCCTGGGAACAGGCGGCCCATTCCGAGCGGGTTACGGTGGACGAAAGGGACATACGCCGGGTGGTGTCGGAGCTTACGGGGATTCCCCTGACCCA
>JAIRRU010000230.1 GCA_031255815.1 Treponema sp.
CATCCTCTTCCTGAACCGCCGGGGCTTCGCCCGCTTCTACCACTGCCCCTCCTGCGGTTACGAGTTAAGCTGCAGGCACTGTTCCGTTTCCCTTACCTGGCACAAGAGCAAGGGCCGGGCAATCTGCCACTACTGCGGCTACTCGGAGCCCCCTCCCCGGGCCTGCCCCCAATGCGGCTCCCTGGAAGCGGGTTTTACCGGATTCGGGACGGAAATGATCGAGGAGGAGGTGCGGCGGACTTTTCCGGATCTGAGCGTGCGCCGGGCGGACGCGGATTCCACCGGCCCGAAGGGGAGCCTGGAGGAGACACTGGGCATGTTCCGCGCCGGGGCGGTGGACGTACTCCTGGGAACCCAGATGGTGGCTAAAGGCCTCAACTTCCCCGGGGTGCGCCTGGTGGGGGTCGTCCTGGCGGATACGGGGCTTCACCTGCCGGATTTCCGGGCCGCGGAGAGAACCTTTTCCCTCATCGTGCAGGTGGCGGGCCGGGCGGGCCGTTACTTCCCCGACGGCAAGGTGATAGTCCAGACCTTCAGGATGGGAGACCCGGTCATCGTCAGATCCTGCGCCCTGGATGTGGCGGGTTTCTTCGATGCCGAGCTTGCCCAGCGGAAGATCCTGGGCTTCCCCCCCTACTCCCGGCTTATCCGCTTTACCGCCCGTTCCCGCGATTCGCTGCGGGCGGACAAGGCTATCGGCCGCATCGCCTCCCTAAGCGCGCCCCTCATGCCGCCGGGATCGGATTCGCTGGGGCCGGCCGAATGCCCCATCGGGATCATCGCCGGAAACCACCGGCGGCAGCTTATCCTCCGCGGGCCCTCCATGGGGGCCCTCCACCGCGCCGCCCGGACTGCGCTGACCCGCTACGAAAAGGGCAGCGACAAGCGGGTCTATCTGGAAGTGGACGTGGATCCGGTCAGCCTACTCTAAAGCCCGGCCCTCCGGGCCTTGCCCCCTCGCGGCAGCGCCCAGGGACAGTTTCGGAACCAGCCGGGCGGAAAGTACCAGTTCAAGCCCCTGCTCAAGCCTCCCCTCCTGGCGGGCGTAGTTGGAAACGATCCGGTAGCCCGGCCGGAAGGAAAGGGACAGCCAGTCCAGGGGCGACCACTCGGCCTTGAGGCTAAGCTGGTAAGTATGGGAGGCTGTCCCCGTGGGGCTCCTGGAGAGCATCTGATCCCGGGTGCGGGAATAGTATTCCCGGTTCGGCCTGGCAAAAATAGCGGGATCCGAATTCGGCCCCTGGGCCAGGTACAGGAAGGAAAGGCTGAGGGACCAGAGGGAAGAATCCTGGTAGCCCGCCCAGATCGTCCCCGCCGCGGAATCGGGCCCGAAGGGGGAACCCACCCATTCCCTGATAGCGCCGTTACTCACCTCCGTGGATTCCCGGTAGTAAGACCAGCCCTTATCCGCAAGGATGTACATGTAGGGGTAGGTGTAGACCCCCTCAAGGCCAAACCAGAGGTGGCCCTGGCAGTCCCGGTTAAAAAGGCGGAGGGAAAGGGGTATCCAGGACTCGTAGCCAAGCTGGAAGGCCAGGCCGTCAGGCACCGTGGCGTCTTCGTCTTCCCTTTCCGAAGGGATCTGGAACTGGTTCATCGCCGCCAGGCCGTAAAAACGGCCGTACTTCCAGGGGCGGAAATCCGCCGTGATCCCCAGGTAGGAACCTATCCGGGATTCCCCTTTGGTATACTGTTCCGGATGGTTTGCCAGATCCGCGTTGTAATCGTCGTAGGATTCCCAGGCGCTAAAACTGTGGAAGATCATCATGGGGTTAAGATAGCGACGCTCGAAGGAGGCGTTTACCATGACCCCCTCCGCAAGGCCGAAGGACAGGCGCTTTAAGATGCGGAGCTGGAGATGGTGAAGGTAGAGGTACTTGGTCACCTCAAGCTCCATGGCGCTGGCGGTGTAGGAGATAAAGGGGGCGTAGAAGCTGAGGGTTCCGTAACTGAAACCCCGCATGTTATCGGAAAAAATAACGCTGCCGGTACTGGTGCGTCCCAGGATCTCGTCCCCCAAGCCTATTTTAAAGTTAAGGCCGAAACCCTGGCCGAAGGGAAAACCTATGCTCAGGTAGGCCCGCTTGGGCATGTTGGTATCTATGGGCTGCACCCCGTCTATCATCTTGTCGAAGGGAAAGTTGAAGTAGTTGTCGCGGGCTTCGGAAAGCCGGCGGTTTTCCCCGAAGTACAGATCCGACTCCATGGCAACGTAGGAGGAGATGGAAAAACCAAGGGGAAAGGCGGCAAAGGGCTGGCGCTGGTTCCGCCCGTATATCCAGGGGAGATCCTCGCTGGTCTTGTAGTAAAGCTCCGGCTGGAGGGCCGGGGCGATATCGAAATTGAACAGGCCGGAAAAACGGGACACCAGGGCCGGTTTAGCCAGATAGGCGCGGAGCCTTTCATAGAGCGCCTGGCCCGCCGGGGAAAGATCCCGATCGTCTATATCAGCCAGCATCCTTTCGGCCTGGATTACGGTAAGGGAAGATCCGGAAAGAAAAACAAGCCGCTGTTCCATGGAAAGGGTCTCCAGCGCCTGGTAGGCCCAGTCGCCGGGGTAGAGTATCTTCTGGGCCGGAAGGGCGGAGAGCCGCCCGGCGCGCGCGAAAACCGCGCATAAAACAAACAGTATCACTGTTTTTCTCATAAAAAATTTCCTTATCTGAGGGGCCGGGGGGTATAACGGATCGAGAGGGCCGTTTCAAAACCGTGTTCCGTGTTGCCCCTGATGTGGCCGTAGTTGTTCACCACCGTGTAGGCCGGTTCCAGAGAGATGCTGAGCCGGTTCCGGGGGAACCAGGTCAAAGAGACGCCGAACTGCCAGACCAGGGAGGGAAGGCCCGAAGGCGATACCAGGGCGGTTTCTTCCAGAGCCGCGTCCAGGGCTCCGGGATCGCCCGCCTTTGACAGCCTTTTCCAGGTCCTCCAGGGGTGATAGTCCTTCGGCGCGTCATCGTCAAAAATGGCAAGCCCCGACCGTTCCCCCTGGGCGGCGAATACCAGGGTTCCCGAGAGGGACCAGCGGGAACCGTGGCGGCCCGCCCACAGCGCCCCCGCCGCGGTATCCGGGCCGAAAGGGCTTCCGGTCCAGAAGCGGATATCCTCCCCCGGCTGGGGGCTTCCCGGCTTGTAGAAAGACCAGGTTTTCCCCCGCAGTACGTAGACGTAAGGGAAGGTGTATACCCCCTCCAGGCCGAAAGACCAGTAGGCGTCCCCGGCGGGGACGATCAGCTCAAAGCCGCCCTGCAGGGCCATGGAATCCGGTTTCAGGGCATCGGGATCGTCCTGCCTTTCCGCAGCGGTCTGGAGTTCGTTCAGCGCCCAGAGGGCGTAAAAGCGCAGGTATTTTACCGGCTGGATCTCCAGCTTCATCCCGAAGAAGGAACCTACCCGGGAATCGCCGGAGTCAAAGCCCTCGCCTTCGGGAAGATCGTCCTTGTAGTTTCCGTATTCGGAATAAGCGGCAAAACTGTGGTATATCGCCAGGGGGTTAAGAAAACGCAGTTCCAGCGGGGCGTTGACCATAAGCCCCTCCACCAGGGAGAGGGATGCTATTTTAAAGAACCGGGCTTCCGCATGGTGAAAGTAAAAGTACTTGTTCACGTCAAGCTGCATGACGTTGGCGGAATACTTTATCTTCGGGGAGTAGAGGGTCAGGATGCCGTAACTTACGTACTTCATCTGCTCGGAAAGAATGATACTGCCGGTTTTGGTGCGCCCGAGAAAATTTTCCCCAAGACCGATGGCGAAACGGAAGCCGGAACTGCCCGGCGCTTCCCCGGGCAGGGCGAAGGGAAAGGGGGCGCCCAGGTTCAGGTAGGCCCTGCGGGGGATGTTGAATTCGAAGGCGTCCCCCGCGGGAAAGTTGGTGTAGTTTTCGTCAAAAAAAGCCGCGCCCAGCTTCTGTTCCGCCGCCACATCTATTGCGGCGCTTATCCAGGGGGAAAAGGAAAGGGTCAGGGGCAGCTCCGCAAAGGGGCGGCGCTTGTTATTATCGTAAAAGAAGTCAATATCTTTGTTGCTGCGGAAATAAAATTCCGGATTCACCGAAGGCCGGGCCTCGAAACTGAGGGCCCCGGAGCCGAGGGAGATAAAGGGCCTTCCCCTGAGCCAGGAAAAGAGGTTCCGGTGAAGCTCCTTCCCCCGGGGGGAAAGGGCTTCCTCGTCTATCTCCGCCAGCATGGATTCCGCCTGGCTTACGGTGATCACGGAATCGGTAAAAAGCAGGATCCGCTGCTCCAGGGCCAGGGCGCTCAGGGCGTCGTAAGGCCATTCCCCGGGATAGATCGTCTTCTGCGGGGGAAGGGGGAACAGGGCGGCGGAAAAAAATACCAGGAAAAAAATCAACAGGGCCGCCGCGGGCGGGCGGGCAGCGCCGCCTTCAGGCGGGGAGCCCCCCCCTCCCCGGCCGGATTCGGGCGGAACAAGCTGGCTTGTATTGAACATCTTAGTGTTCTATATTATAAAAGATTAGGCTTTTGTTAGTCAATTTGCAAAGCGGAGTAAGAAGCTGTTCCAAAAACGAAGTTTTAAAACAGCCTCAGTGTGTGATGGTTTTTTATTGCTTTTGCCCGGCGGGGGATCATTGATGGGGAAAAAAATCCGGTTTTTGTCTTGCGTTCTGTTCTTTTTGGCCGGTTTCTCCCTGCCCGCCCAGTCCAATATTTCGGTTTCCCTGGAAAATGAGGTGTACTTCCTGCTGGAACAGGCCCAGCTCAAGGGGCTTTCCCTTCCCCTTCCCAGTGTAAAGCCCTATTCCCGGATACAAATTCTGGAAGCTATCAACGCGATTTTCGATGCCGAGGAGGAGGGGATCTTCGGTGAAAAGAAATTCAGCCTAAGCCCTCTGGAGCGGGAAATACTGGAAAGAACCAGGAAAAACTTCGAAAAGGGTAAAATGGGGCTGGACATGAGCCAGGGGGTCTACACCTTTGAATCCTCCCGGTTTCCCCGTTTTCCCTTTACCGGCAACGTGGGGGCGGGAACCCAGATGTCCTTTTCAAGCGGTTTCTTTCCGCAGGAACAGGACGCCGTATGGGGGACGGACAGTTTTTTCTCCCTCTACACCAGCGGGGATATTGGTTCCCGTTTTTCTTATCACCTTAACTTTATCGGGTTTCTCTCCAAGGCTGAGCGGACGGTATATGAAAAATCCTACTACAACTACTACGAAGGGGCGGTGGTAAACGCGGAGCGGGGCTACTTTAATAAACAGATAGACACCTACAGCCAGCCCCTGGCCTTTTTTCCCTATACCTACACGCGGCGCTTCGACGGCTGGGTGATCTATCCCGCCGATATTTCCGCCGAGGGGATGCGGCCCTGGCCGGATCGGTTTGCCATAGCCCCCCACTTCAACATGGAACTTTCCGGCGCTTTCTTCGACAACATGCTAACCTGGCGCTTCGGACGGCTCCGGCGCGAGTGGGGCGCCGTGTCAGAAGGGCGCAGCCTGGTATTCAACGGGTCGGCCATGCCCTTCATGGCGCTGGAGGCTTCCTTCAACCCGGTACACTGGTTCAGTTTTTCCGCCATAACGGGCAGTCTTGAGTACTACGACTACCTGGGGGATTTAAAGCTCTCTTCCTGGGATCAGCAGAACAACTTTACTATGGAGATAGTGGAACTCAACTACAAAAACCGCTTCCATTTTGATATAGGCACTACCGCGGTCTGGCCCAAGCGTCTGGAACTGGGCTACATCTTTCCCCTGAAAAACACCTTCCTTGCCCAGGACAGCCTGGGGGATTTTG
>JAIRRU010000304.1 GCA_031255815.1 Treponema sp.
CAGAATGGTATCCTGATCCACCGACAAAAAAAGCTTCCATCCGGCGGAAGGGATGGTATGACCGTTGTAGTAACGCCGCACCCCTCCCGGCCGGGTGATGGAGACCGATTTCCCGTCGTCCGATTTCAGCAGATCCTGGTAGGCTTTTTCCGGAATATCGTAGAGGGAGAGGTACTCGCCCTCCCCGGAGGGCATCAGGTTTTCTTCCGGGTGAACCAGGATGATCCCCGTGTCTTCCGCGACCAGAAAGGAGAAGCCCCGGCCTTCGGCGATGGGGACGCTGTCTATTATCCGCCGGATTGTGTTGAGGTCGATATCCGCGCCCGCCACAGCCGCCAGTTCGCCGTTTCTGATTACCGCCTTGGAAAGGGCTATGTAGCTGTTGCCGTTTGCCGTGCCCCGGTAAGGCTGGCTGATAAAGATCTTGCCCTGGTTTTTAAGCGCCCCGGTGTACCAGGGCCGCTCGTAGGCCTGCCAGTCCCTTTCGGGCTGCCAGCCGTTGGAGAACCAGCCGCTTCCGTCCGGGTAGCCGAAGTAAAGCCTGAAGAACTGGTGGTCGTACTTTTGGTAATGGGATTCGATGCTCTGCCGCAGGGTCTCAGCATCCCTGCTCTCCATGGCCCAGCTCAGATCCTCGGCGACCGCTTCAAGATACCCGGTTTGGTTTTCTATCCAGCCGTTGAGTTTCGACGCTGCCAGGGCCCCGTTGTATTCAATCCTGCCGAGGGACTGGCTGGTAAGGATCCTGCTGGTAGCGAGGGCCCGCGTAAGGGAGACCATCCCCAGAGCGGCGATGCTTACCACCAAAGCGCCGACCATGAGCCTGAACTCGATATTTTTCATAATAAAAACTGTAACACGCCGGCAGGCCTTATGAAAGCTCTGCCGGGATAAAAGCATGGAACCGCTTAAAACGAGCCGCGAAGGGCGCGGGCGCCGCGAGCTTTAGAGCTACAGGAGGGTCTGGAATACATCGGGGCGCGGGTTGGGGATGACCGTTTCGGCGGCCAGGGTTCCCGCCCCTCCTGCCCGCCGGGGAGGCATCTCTTTTCCAGCACCCGCTCTACAATTTTCCGTATCTCTTCTCTATCCGCCTTGATACCCTGCTTACCCTAAAACGCCTAATCAGCCTGCCGGTTCCCCTTTTGCTGCCGCCGGGAGACATGACGGCAGAAGAGCCAATACACCGCGCTTGAAAGGCGGTTAAGGCTGAGGATTATGTCCTCCCGGGGATAGCCGCTCTGGGGGCAGAAAGCCTTTACCGCCAGAAGCTCCGCGGCCCGGACGCGGGTTCGCAGGGTGTTGAGCCGCAGGGCCAGGGGCCCCATGCTGAAGTCCGCCGTCGGGTGGGGCATTCCAAAGGAGGCCTTTACCTTGTGGCTTTGCTCGTGCAGTTCCCCGGCGGAAAGGCCGAAGAGACGCGGGGCCTCAAGGGGGGTCTCGTTCACCTCCGCGGACATGATCCCCTTCAGGCAGCGGAGTATTTCCTCCAGCCCCTTTTTAATCTCTTCCTCTCCCAGCTCCGCGGCCAGAAGGCCGGCCTCAAGCGTATCCGCTTCCAGGGAGTCAACGGCCCCCCGGAAGGCGATGCGCCGGTGGGTTTTCGGCACCAGGAGATTGGCCCGCAGATGGGTCATGTGCTCCGGCTTTTCGGCGTAGAGCTCCCCGGTCTCGGCATCCGCGTAGGTGCCCTTTCCCCGCTTGGGGATAGCTTCAACCGGCATGCTTTCCGGCTCTTTAGGTTCTTCCCTCAACTCGATACCCCGGGAAATAAGATACTCCCGCGCCTCCGGTGTTACGAAAGCGCCGGAAGGCGCCGTATAGTCCTTGCAGGCCGCCGGCAGCATGAGGCTGCGTAATTCGGCCTGGGTAATGACCTTCATTACTTGCCGGTGGTTTTAAGGGCCGGCAGGATCCATTCCGCGCCCGCGTGGGGCCGGGGGATAACGTGAACCGATACCAGTTCGCCCGCTTTTGCCGCCGCCGCCGACATCGCCCCGAACCTTGTCCGGCGATAAGCGCCTCCAGATCCGGGCCCGCGGCGGAGACGGCAAAATCCCCCGCCAGGCCGCTTAAAAGTTCCAGCACCTTCCGGGCGTTTTCCTTGCGGGGCCGCTTCCCCGGTAATGATCACCGCCCCGGTGTCCGCCTTTCGTTCCAGGAAACCCGCCCGGGCAAACTCGGCGCTCACGATACGCCGCAGGCCCTCCGGGCGCGGCAAAGTATCCGGAAAGATCCGCCATGGAAAGCCGGCTAAAGACCGCCTGCACCGTGGAAGTCCCCGCATCAATCCCCACGCTGATATGATCCTGCCGCATTATTTTACTATAAGTGATGCGCCCTGGGAATACAACTTGTTTTTTTAGGTCCTGTCCGTAATGTAGACACATTACGGGCAGACTCCAATTAAAGCGGTTTTACCCTTTTACCGCGCCGATGGTAACCCCGGTGATAAAGTACCGCTGGAGCCAGGGATAAACCAGAAGGATCGGCGCCGTGGCGAACATTACCGCGGCGGCCTTCATGCCGTCCGAAACCGCCGGCGCCCCCGAAGCCCCCTCGTTGGCCACGATCTCTATGGACGAGAGGTTGTTGATAATGTTGTAGAGTTTAAGCTGGATGGGGTGGTACTCCGGCGTCTGGGTAAGGTAAAGCAGGGCGTCGCCGAACCCGTTCCAGCGGCCCACGGCGTAGAAGATCGCCAGGGTTGCCAGCGCCGGCCCGGACAGGGGCAGGTAAATGCGGGTCAGCACCGTAAAGGGATTGGCCCCGTCGATCTCCGCGGATTCCCGCAGGCTGTCGGGAATGTTAAAGAAAAAACTTCTAAGGATGATCATGTTGAACACCGAAAGGCAGCCGGGGAGGATCAGCACCAGGGGGTTTCCCAGAAGGCGGAGATCCTTCATCAAAATGTAATTCGGTATGGTTCCGGCGCTAAAATACATGGTAAAAATAATATAGGTGTTGATAATCTTCTTCCCCTTAAGTTTGCTGTAGATAAGGGGGAAGGCGCAGAGTATGGTCATTCCCAGGGAGATGAGGGTGTAGACAAGCGTAAGAATAGCCGTCCAGAGCATGGACCGCGTAAAGGCCGGGTCCAGGAACACGTAGCGGTAATTCTCCAGGGTAGGCCGGACCGGCCAGAAGGTAACCATGCGGTTCACAATCGCCTGGGGGGAACTGAAACTCCGGGCGAAGATGTTGAGCACCGGGAGAAGGCAGAGCAGTATTATTCCGAAACAGATAAACGCGATAATTAAATCGCCGATTTTAGCGGATCGCAGTTTCATTCGCGTTTTCCTTTACCAGACGCCCCGCTCGCCCGCTTTCTCCGCCAGGGTATTCGCGGCGATGAGGAAAAGGACGCATACCACCGACTGGAAAAGGCCCACCGCGGTGGTCAGGGAGAACTGGGACGCCCTAATGCCCACCCGGTACACGTAGGTGGCGATAACGTCGGACACGTCCAGCACCAGGGAATTTGACATGACGTAGGGACGGTCGAAGCCGGATCCCAGGATGCGGCCCAGGTTCATGATGAGGAGTACCGCTACGGTGGGCCGCAGGCCCGGCAGGGTTACATGCCAGATCTTGCGGAACCGTCCGGCGCCGTCCACTTCGGCGGCTTCGTAGATCTCGGGGCTGATGCCGGAAATAGCCGCCAGGTAAATGATCGTCCCCCAGCCCATCTCCCTCCAGACGCCCAGGCCTATGTAGGTGCCCACCCAGAGATGTTTTTCCATAAGGAAGTTGATGGGCGCGAAACCGAGCCTGCCCAGGAACATGTTGACTACCCCGCTGGCCGGGGCGAAAAGCTGTACGGCGATGCCGGAAATAATGATCCACGAGAGAAAATGGGGGAGGTAGACCACCGTTTGCGTAAATTTCTTGTAACGCCAAAAGGGAAGCTCGTTGAGCAGGATAGCTAAAATGATCGGCGCGGGAAATCCCACCAGGAGATCCAGCAAATTGAGGATCATAGTATTTTTAAGGGCGTTGTAGAATTCCTTTGAAGTAAAGGCAGCTATGAACCATTTGAAAATGTTCAGCTCCCCGGAATCCAGCTTTGCCCAGGGGGAATCCCAGGCGCCTCTAAAGAGGTTATAATCTTTAAAGGCGATAATGATGTTCGGAATAGGGACGTAGCAGAACACGGTAAAAAAAGCCAGCGGCAAAAGCAGCATAAGGTAGAGCATCCAGCTGGTTTGAAAGTAAAGGCTGCCTTTGCGCTTCGTGTCCGGCATCAATCCCCCCAGTTTCTCCGGGCAATGTCCATTTCCTGCTGGCCGCCCGAGGCCAGATAGTCCGCCACGCCCGCGTCCCAGACTCTGTCAAAGTCAGCGGTTCTGGCGATGATGGAGGCCGAGAAAAGGGCCTTCCACTTGTCGGCCAGGGTCTGGCTGTAGGCGGGAGTGGGGCGCGCCGGGGTGAGCCTGAAAATCGGCGGGCTGGCGTTGGTTAGAGAGATAGTCCGGGAACTGACAACCCAGTCGGGGCTCGCGTCGGGGAAGGCGAAGCTCGCGGCTTTGGCTTCCTTTTCCGGGTCTCCCAGGTAAAGGCCGTTAAGGTTGATGGTATAATCACTGTTCTTGTCGGAATTCTGGATCCACAGCCCCGTGGCGGGGATGATCTTGGGGACGCCGTCCACCATCTCGTGGGTAACGCCTTCGGGCCCGATCTGCAGGAAATTGTAGTTTTCAAACCTGCCCAGCCAGTTCATGTAGCGCATGGCCGCGTCGGCCGCCCTCGAGAAGGAGGGGATAAAAAAGAGGACTCCCGTGATATCGTAGGAACGCTTGGACGATTTCCCGTTTGCGTCCAGAAAGCAGTCGATGGGGATAATATCCGCGCCGGGAACATTCTCCTGGAGCATGGGGACGATACGGGCGTCGGTCATGTAGGGCCGCTGCCAGAGGGCGGTAAAGGAGCCCACAACGCCGCTTTTGATGATGTTCTTCCAGGGGTTGTCATCGGGGTAAAGGGGGAAGTCCTTGTCCAGAAGGTCTTCGTTGTACAGCTTGTTGAGGAAGCGGAAACCTTCCTTGTAACCCGGGGTCGTAACATCATGGGCGGCGTTGTAGATGTACCGATCCTTAAGGCTCAGATTCGGGTCGATAAAGGATTCGTAGATCACCGAAAGGGACTGTTCGTTACCCGTAGCGTTCAGGGTAAGGGGAACCACTTTATCCCTTCCCACATTACCGGGATCCTTTTCTTTAAAGGCCTTGAGGGCTTCGTAGTATTCCTGGGTAGTCCGGGGAACCGGGAGCCCCAGCTTGTCCAGCCAGTCCTTCCTGATAAAGCCGATTGTCATGCCCGTATCAACGCGCTTGGCCGGAATAGCGTAGAGTTCCGCGGGGCTTACCTCGTAACGGCGGATCAGATCCTTTCCCGTGGCCGCGTCGGGGCCCAGGAAATCTTTCAGATCCTTGAGCACCGTGTTGGTGTAATCGCTCATGTTGAAAACGCCGCCCTGAATCTGGTAGTTGGAAATAAGGCTGTTGTCGTAGGTAAAGACCAAATCCGGCGCGTTCCCCGCGGCCATCATATTGTTAAGCCCCGTGGTTTCCTCGGTTCTGGGCACACGCACAAAGGTAACGGCGATGTTTTCGTCTTTAAGGATCTTTTCCTGGATCCACTTGGTCCAGTTGTTGTTGGTAGGATCCGACTTGCCGCCGTCCGTGCCCCGGTCAAAGACCTCCACCTTGAGTTCCGCCGGTCTCCCGGAGGCGCCGCCCGCGGCGTTCTGCCGCTGATTCCCCCCGCCGGCGAACACCAAAGCCGGCAGGAGGGCCAGGATCAACAATACTCTTGTCGCTTTCATAGTTCACTCCTGTAACACTAGAGTTGTTTAAAAACTTTAATTTTTAAACAACAACCGCTTAAAAACAGCAAAACGCGGAATATTTTGCAGGACTTGTTCGGGAACCAACCGGGTTTCTGAACAAGTCTGATGTAGTATTAGGCCGCTGTTTTAATGGGGCTGAGTATACCACGCCCGGGAGGAAGGGAAATTGCAAAAATCAGCTGAAAAAACGGGCTATCGCCGGATTGTTTGTGTTTCTATTGCAAAAATCTGTAGCGGCGGTACGCCCCGGCGGCGCTTTCTAAAGCCAGCCGGTGAT
>JAIRRU010000058.1 GCA_031255815.1 Treponema sp.
CTGCCGCCGCCGAAACGGGTAATTTCCGTATCTTCCTCGCAGTCGACCAGCGCCGCGGCGATAAGGTGGCAAAGCTGGCTGGTAAAGGCGATCTTCCGGTCGTGATCCTCCGCTTTGGCGAGGCTGATCCTGCCGAAACCCATGCGCCGGATCAGGGCCCTCAGATACTCCAGGTTTTCCGGCCGGTTCCGTTTAAGAGGGGTCAGGATATAGTTCTTCCCCTGAAAATCGCATTTTCCCGCGTTGGCAAAGCCCCCCTTCTCCGAGCCGGCCCTGGGGTGGCCGGGGATAAAGTCCAGGTCTTGCCGCAGGTTTTTCTCCGCCGCTTCCGCGATCTTCCCCTTGATCCCCGCGATATCGGTGATAAGCGCGCCGGGCTTAAAATCCCCCATCCGGGCTTCCAGAAAGCGCAGCAGGCTTGAAGGATTCAGGCAGAGGAACACCAGATCGCAGCGGGGAAGCATCTCCTGGGGGGATAGAAAGCCTTCGTCGATTACCAGCCGGCCCAGGGCGGCGCTGAGGGTTCCGCTGTCCGTGTCGCAGGCCAGGAGCCGCCCCCCTGCTTCCGGATCCGCAATCCCGGCCCGGCGCAGGGCCATGGCCACTGCGCCTCCCATCAGGCCCAGCCCCACGATCCCCACTGTAGCCTCTTCCGCAGGCTTCAATCCGGCGGCCCGGGGAATCCGGGAGCGGCTCACAGTTCCTTCCCCTCGATGCCCGCGTATTTCCGCAGGCTGTCCATGAGGGAAGCGAAAACGCCGGGGTTTATAGACTGCTCCCCGTCGCAGAGGGCCGCCTCGGGCTGGTTGTGCACTTCGATGATAAGCCCGTCGGCCCCGGCGGCAATAGCGGCCTTAGCCATGGCGGGCACCATCCAGGCCAGCCCCGTGGCGTGGCTTGGGTCTACGATAACCGGGAGATGGCTCTGCCTTTTCAGGGCCGGCACCGCGGAAAGATCCAGGATATTCCGGGTGTAAGGATCGAAGGATCGTATCCCCCGCTCGCAGAGGATGATCCGGTCATTCCCCCCGGCCATGATGTGCTCCGCCGCCATCAGGAGTTCGGTGATGGTGGAAGCGTGGCCCCGTTTAAGCAGGACGGGCTTAGGGCAGCGGCCCAGTTCCCGCAGGAGGGTGAAGTTCTGCATGTTCCGGGCACCCACCTGGACAATGTCCACATCCTCAAACAGTTCCAGATGGTGAATATCCATCAGCTCGGTGACGACCGGAAGGCCGGTTTCCTTTTTCGCCGCCAGCAGAAGATCCAGCCCCCGGCAGCCCAGACCCTGGAAGCTGTAGGGGCTGGTGCGGGGCTTAAAGGCCCCTCCCCGGAGGAAACCCGCCCCGGCTTGCTTTACCGACCGGGCGACGGCAAGAATCTGCTCCGGCGTTTCCACCGAACAGGGGCCGGCTATAATAGCCAGACAGCCGCCCCCAATCCGCCGTATTTCCCCGCCGGAACCCTCAAGTTCTATCAGGGTATCCTCGGGGTGAAACACCCTGTTCGCCCGTTTGTAAGGTTCCTGTACCCGGATCAGCTTTTCCACGAGCCGGTGGGCCCTCAGCGCCTCCGCGTTTATCCCGGTGGTATCCCCTACAAGGCCCAGCACCGTCTGGGTGATCCCCTCGGAAAGGTTGATCCTGACCCCCTGTTTCTCCAGCAGGGCAATAAAACCCCGCAGTTCCTCCCGGCCCGTTCCCGGTTTGATGACGATAATCATACGCGATCCCTCCAATCTCTCTGGTTTTACGGGGATGCCCCCGCCGGCCTGACGGCAAAAAAAAGGGAGGCCCCTGGGCGGCAAGCGCTCCCGGAGTCTCCCTTGGTTACAAGGTTAGGGCCTATCAATCCATAGGCGCGGGTTCCTCCGGGGCTTGGGACAGATAGTAATAAAAGTACCCGCTAAACGGGCAAAACCGCCCTGAGAAGCTAAAATTGTCTGTCCTTATCCACGTGGAAACCATCAGTAATTCCGTCCCTTACGGGAAAAACCTAGAATATACGGCGGGATCTGTCAAGGGGCTTTCGCGTGAATAGAGACCGAGAAGCCAATAACATCACCCTGAAGCCCCCGCGAAGCGGGCAAAGGGACTCTCCGCTATTAAACCCCGCCAGCGCAAGCCCCCGTGCCCGGACATAAAACCCTTCGTCCGGGGCAATATTTTCTGTCATGTATACTTGACAGACATAATATAATGATACACAGTGTAATATACATGGTAAGATAAGCTGTTCCAAAACTTCGGTTTTCGGAACAGCCTCTTACCCGAATCAACGATAGGGCTGTTTCAAGACCGTCCGGGTTTTGGAACAGGCTCGAAGGATTTTGACATGAAGAACCCGCTGTACACCCTGGCCCTGGGCGTCGCCCTGCTTTCCGTTCTCTCCTGCCTGTCTCTGAAAAACGCGGATCTGAGCGGCCCGGAGCTTTTGGACCTGGCCAGAACCGTTCCCCGGCATAACTCTTTCCGGTATATCACCTCCGGTTCCCTGGGGGAGGGTTACTTTACGCAGGCCCTCCGGACGCTGGAGGATCCGGCGGTTTATATCGTGCTTTCCAACACCAGAAGCCCCGCCGGAAAACTAATCGGCCTGTTCACCGGCCAGCAGTACAACCATGTATCACTGGCCTTTGACCGGGATCTCCAAACCCTGGTGAGTTACAATGGGGGAAGCGGCGGTTTCGGCCCCGGTTTGAACCGGGAGAGCCGGGAGGAACTGCGGAAATTCCCCGGTTCGTCCCTGGCGGTGTACCGTCTGCCCGTAAGCCGGGCGGCAAAACAGGGGATGATTGACCGGATAGAGCGGATAAACGCGGAGGGAAGCTCTTACAACCTTCTGGGCCTGGTTCTGAACCTTTCATTCAAACCCAATATCATGTTCTGTTCCCAGTTTGTGTATAGCCTGCTGGGCGGGGAAGGGATCCGGCTCTTTGAGGAGGATCGGGGCCGGGTTAAACCCATGGACTTTGTACTGCTGGATCAGGGCCGAAAACTCAGCCGGGTGTATGGGGAAAACCCGGAAGGGAAAAAATTTGCGGTAAACTATTGACAGTCGTAATAATTTGTCATATAATATAATACGACAATAGATGATAGAGCCGTTCGGAAATTTCAGCTTCCGGACGGCAAGCGCTTAAAAATGGCAGCATGCGGGGCCTTTGCGGGGCTTGTTCGGGAAGCAGCCGGATTTTGGAACAAGCCCGACAGCCGCCGCATTAACCGGAGGAGTTACACTATGGATCCAACTTTATCTTCGGATCTGCTGCGGGGGCATACGGATAGCATCGTGCTGCGGATCCTTATGAAAGGCGACGCCTACGGCTTTGAAATCTACAACCGGATTCTGGAAGGCACCGGCGAACAGTATGAACTTAAGGAAACCACCCTGTATTCAAGCTACAAGCGCCTTGAGGCGGAAGGGGCCATCGTTTCCTACTGGGGGGACGAGACCCAGGGGGCGCGGCGGAAATACTACCGGATTACCGGAAAAGGGCGCGATTTGTTCGAGCAAAACATGCGGGACTGGAAGTTTACGCAGAAAATTCTGAACGATTTGCTGGAGGAGCCGAATGGATAACACGAAAGAATACGTGGATTCCCTTTTCGCGGGATACGGGGAGACCGAAGCCCTGGCCGACTTCAAAGAAGAGTTGCTGAGCAACCTGAACGCCAAGCTGGACAGCCTGGTAAAAAAAGGGATGAGCGGGAAGGAGGCCTTTATCCGGGCTACCGGGGAATTGGGGGACGTGTCCGCCCTGGCGGACGAGATCAGCCTTAAAAAGCGGCAGGATGTGTTTGAGGAACGGTACCTGGACTTACGCCGCTATATGAAGCCCCGCCGGGTGGCGGCCTATACGTTTTTCGGCATGCTGTTCCTGTTCGGTATTATCAGCGCCCTGCTTGCCTTCTTTGCGGCAGGCGGCGCGGGCGAGGCTTTCCCGGCGGCGGGGCCCAGTGTGCCCCTTAGCGCCCTGCTGGGGATCCTGCTGGCCTTCATGCCCCTTGCCGCCGGGGGCTTTACCTTCCTGGGGCTGACCCAGGAAACTTCCGCGTCTTACCCCATGGGGAAAAAACGCGCCGCCTGCTACACCCTGGCGGTGTCCCTGCTGGTTTTCGGTGTAGTGCTGGCCCCTCTAACCTACTTCGCCGCCGGGGGCAGGGAAAGGCTGATAGGCGCTACCGGTACCCTGCTCCCCTTTGCCCTCCCCGCCCTGGGCATCCTGGTCTTCCTCTTGCTAAGTGAAAAAAGCAGGCTCAAGCCCTGGGCGCGGGAACGTTACGCCGCCGAAATACGGCGGGGGCAGGAGATATTCTCCGGTCCCGCCGCGGAAACCCGGTTTGGCCTGATCTCCGGGGCAATCTGGATTTTTTCCCTAGCCCTGTTTTTCATTATCGGTTTTACCCTGGGTTTCAGATTTTCGTGGATCGTATTTATCCTTGCCACCGGCATGGAGTGTCTTACCCTGGCCCTGATGGGCCTGAAAAAAGATAGTTGAGCCGCTTTCAAAGGAGTAACGGATGAAAAACATACTTATAGGCGGGGTATTTTTCCTTGGCGGAATTCTCCTTATGCTGGGAAGCAACGGGCTTTACGCTGGCCCGATCCGGGAGGAGAAACAGAGCTTCAGCATGACAGGACTTGGTTCCCTGATCGTTTCCTACCCTTCAGCCCGGCTCACCCTGCGGCTTGTCGAAGGGGAAGATCTGGTTATTACCGAACGGCTGCGGAACGCCGATCCCGCTACCGTATCGGCGGAGGGGGCCGCGCTAAGGGTTTCGGGAAACAACCGGCGCTGGTATTCCCCTTCCGGTAAGGTTGAGGCGCTTATCGGGATTCCCGAAAATTTCCGGGGGGATTGCCTTGTCAAAACCGGAAGCGGCTCCCTAACCCTGGAAGGCAGCCTTGAGTCCGGGGGCCTTATCGAGCTGAGCAGTTCGTCGGGATCGCTGAATTTGGATCGGCTTAGGGCCGCCGGGATTGTCCTCAGTTCATCCAGCGGTTCCGTGAACGCGGAAGAACTTTCCGGCAATACGGATATCAGGGTTTCCAGCGGCAGGATCTTTATCCGCCGTCTGGAAGGGGAGCGCCACAGTATCCACTCGTCAAGCGGCTCGGTGGATGTAAACGCCTTGACCGGCACGGCGAAAATACGGGCCAGCGCCGGCAGCGTGAACTTGGGAGTCCGGGAACTTTTAGGGGATCTTTCTTTCGATATAGCTTCCGGCAGCCTGAATGTCCGGCTTCCCCGAAACGCCGGCTTCAATCTGGATGCCGAAACATCCTCCGGCAGTATCACGGTAAGTTCCCCGGCCGGTTCCTTCCACATAAAAAACCGGAGCAGCGTACTCCGCCCGGTGGGTGAAAACCCGGCCTATACGATCTTTGCCCGGCTTGGTTCGGGAAATTTGGACATCAGCGGGGAATAGACCCCCCCTTTGCCCGTGAACCGTGGGGCTATGAGGAGCCTTAAACGCCCTCGAAGGCCCTGTCCAGCAGCGCCTTTTCCGGGGGCGGGGTAAAGGCGGAAACCAGGATCACCACGGCAAAGGGAACCAGGATGGCGACGGACGCCGCCAGGGGGGAATTGCCCGCGCCCAGGGTAAAGAAAAGGATGATCATGATCGCCGCCCCGCTGATAAGGCCCGCGTAGGCCCCGGCCTTGCTTACCCGTTTTGAGTAAAGCCCCAGAATATAGGGCGCCGCGAAGGAGCCGGACACCACCCCCCAACTGAGGGACATAAGGTACACGATGATCCCTATCTGGAACCGGGAGATGAAGTACGAAACGATGATGAAGATTGCCGAAAGGAAGCGCATCATCGCCACTGAGCGGTCTTTTCCGGTTTTCGGATCCAGCCGGGCAGGGTAGAGGTCTATGGCCACCGCGCTCGAGGACACCAGCACCAGGGAGGAGAGGGTGCTCATGGAAGCGGAAAGCACCAGGAGGAGGATGAGGGCGAGCAGCAGCTCCGGCAGGTGGGAGGTAAGCAGGGTGGGAATGATCAGATCGTACTGGATAAGCCCGGCCTCGTTTTTCGGGATCGTGTCCAGATCGAAAAACACATGGGAAAAGGCCCCGGCGGAGTAGGCGGCGAAGCCGATCATCAGGGCGAAGACCGTGGTTACAATGGCCGCCCGGGGGATCACCCGCTCGTTTTTGATGGCGTAGAATTTCTGGGTCATTTGGGGGAGCCCCCAGGTGCCGAAGCTGGTCATGAACACCAGGGAAATTACCGTAAGGGCCGTGGGCCGCTGCGCCGGGGGGATGTGGGCCTCGTAGGCTTCGGCGGTTTTGCTGAGCATTCCGAAGTAACCCCCCCCTTCGCCGGAAAGAACCAGGATCATAACGGCCGCCCCGGCGAACATGATTATCCCCTGGATAAAGTCCGTTACGGCAATGGCAAAGTAGCCGCCCAGGATAAGGTAGACCCCCGTAAAGGCGATCATGATGAGCAGGGCGATATCGTAGGGGATGCCGAAGACTTTCTCGAAAAGGTGGCCCAGCCCTTTGAACACCGAGGCGGAGTAGGGGAGGAGGAAGAAGAAGATCACGCTGGCCGCCACGGGTTTAAGATGCCTGGCCCCGTAGCGTTCCTGCAGGAATTCCGGCATGGTCATGGTATCCAGGTTCTGGGTCATGCGCCGGGTGCGCCGGGCCAGAACCACCCAGGCCAGGCCCGCGCCGATTAGCCCGTTGCCCAGAGCTATCCACAGGGAATTCAGCCCGAACTGCCAGCCCTGGGTTCCCGCAAAACCGATAAAAATTACCGCGGAAAAGTAGGAGGTTCCGTAGGCCACCGCCGAAACCCAGGGGCCAAGGCTCCGGCCCCCCAGAAAAAAATCCCCCAGGGTCTTGGTTTTACCCATGCCCCAGACGCCGATGCCGGTCATCACCGCAAGAAAGACCACGAGAAAGACAACGCTTATCTGCACCACCTTAGCATCCTTTGTGAAAAACGGTAAAATGAGCTTGTTTCAAAACCCGGTTGGCGCGGGAACCCCGTTTCCGGTGAAACAAATTCGACCCTGAGGCTGTTCCAAAACCTCAGTTTTTGGAATAAGCCCCCTTAATATAGCAAAATGTACCGGATATGGTATACTGGATTCTATGAATATCGGGATCTTCAGTGACACCTACACCCCCCAGGTGAACGGGGTGGTTACCGTGATACAGACATTGAAGAACGAGCTGATTAAACGGGGCCACCGGGTCTTTATTTTTACCGTCCAGCATCCCAACCAGGTTCCGGAAGAGGGGGTTTTCCGGGTAAAATCCCTCCAGTTTCCCAACGAACCCCAGCACCGGATCGGCGTTTTTATCGAAAAGCAGGTAATCGACCTGGCAAGGCCCCTCAACCTGGACATTATCCACACCCATTCGGAATTCAGCCTGCTTTTGGCCTCCCGGCAGGTTGCCAGGAAGCTCAATATCCCGGCGGTTCATACCCTCCATACCTACTACCCGGACTATCTCTACTACGCCCCGCTGCCCCTGGAACTGTGGTTTAAGCTGAACCTCCCCGCCTATTGCCGGCATATCCTGCGGAGTATGCGCTGCGTGGTCGCCCCTTCCCGGAAGATCAAAAAGTACCTGGAGGATATCAGGTATCCCCGCCCGGTGCGGATCATCCCCAACGGGATAGAGCTTTCCCAGTTTTACGATGATTCTGAGGAGCTGCGGCAGGGGGCGGCGGCCATGCGGCGGCGCTTCAACATCAACCCCGATGACGGGATGATCGTTTTTGTGGGGCGGCTGGGACTGGAGAAGAACGTCTATACCCTGCTGGACAATTTCAGGGAGATCCATCAGCGCCTGCCCCAGGCCAAGCTGGTGCTGGTGGGGGACGGCCCGGACAGGCGGGAACTCCAGAGCCGGGGCTTTGAACTCGGCCTGGGCAACGCCCTTATCTTTACCGGCTACCTCCACTGGCCCGACGAGATTAAGCAGATCTACGCCGCGGCGGATCTTTTTATGAGCGCCTCCCACAGCGAGGTGCACCCCATCACCTTTATCGAGGCCATGGCCTCGGCCCTGCCCCTGGTGGTTGCCGCGGATATCTCTAACGAGGACATGGTGCTTAACGGGGAGAACGGCTGGTCCATCGGCAACGATAAATTCCTCTGGGAAAAGGCGGCGGAGCTGCTGCGGGACAGGGAAGGCCGGGAACGTATGGGGAAACGCTCGGTGGAAATTTCCCGGAACTATTCGGTAGACCGCTTTGTGGACTCCATGATCGCCCTTTACGAGGAATACCGGAAACGGTAAAGGCGGGTTTGTGAGCGGTTCTTTCGCCGATTTGGGAGTGTCCCCTTTTTTCGTGAAGCGGCTGGGGGATCGGAATATTCTTAAACCCACGGAGATACAGCGCCTGGTTATCCCCCGGCTCCTCGCGGGCGGAAAGATCCTGTTCCGCGCCGCCACGGGAACGGGCAAGACCTTCGCCTACCTTATCCCTTTTCTGCAGCGGATCCTTGAAGATCCGGCTTCAAACGGCGCCGGGGGTCCGGCCTTCCTGATCGCCGCCCCCACCTACGAACTCTGCGCCCAAATTAAGGAGGAGGCCGACTTTCTGCTGAAAAGCGCCGCCGGGCCGGGCGGGGCGGAAGCGGGGCCGAAGGTCAGCCTCCTTATCGGATCGGCCAACCTGGGCCGCCAGATCGAGGCGCTTAAACGGGAACGCCCCCTGGTCGCGGCGGGGAACCCCGGGCGCCTCCAGCTCCTGGCCCGGATGGGAAAACTCAAAGCGCGGAATATCCGCTTCCTGGTTCTGGACGAGTGGGATCGGCTTATCTCGCCGGAGATCCTGGAGGAAACCGCCTCCCTCGTTAGTTTTCTCGGCCGCGGCCCGGCCGCGCCTCTCTGGGCGGCCTGTTCCGCCACCCTCCAGGGGAAGAACCGGGAACAGCTCCTGGCCCTGATGGGGGAGGGCTGCGAAACGGTGGAGACGGAGGAACAGGAAATCCTGCGGGAGCGGATCGGCCACTGGGCGATTTTTAGCGAAAGAAGGGGGAAGATAGACACCCTCAGATCCTTCCTCTCCGCCGCAAAGCCCAGGAAGGCCCTGGTGTTTTCAGGCGGCGGCGGCCAGCCGGGGATCATCCTCTCCCGGCTCCGCTACGCCCGGATCCCCTCGGCCGGCCTCTGGGGAAGCATGGACAGGAAAACCCGGAAGGACGCCATCGACGGCTTCCGCTCCGGCAGGTACCCGGTGCTGGTATCGAGCGATCTCGCCGCCCGGGGTCTCGACGTTCCCGGCATTACCCACGTAATCGCCCTGGATGTCCCCGCTGACGGGGAAGCCTACATCCACCGGGCCGGCCGCACGGGGCGGGCGGGACAGCGGGGCCTTATGGTAAGCATCGGCGACGGGGAAGAGATGCGGCGCCTGGCCGGCCTGGAAAAGAAGCTGGGCCTGGTGGTGCATCCCAAGGAGCTTTACGGGGGGAGGATCCGCCAGGCCGGGGACTAAGGCCGGGTTTTGGTTCTTCCGCATCCTGTTTTCCCGTCTCTTGCGATTTTCCCCGTGTCATGCTAGTGTAGCGGCATTTGCCGGGTTTTTGGCAGCGGAACTTGTACCGGAACCCGGCTGGCGCCGAAACTCTGTTTCCGGCGAAACAGCAGGAATGGTAAATCAACAAGCTCGCCCTGAAGCGAGGCATGTTGATCTTGAAACTTGTTGTTTTTAAGGGCGGGGGAACCGTGTAAGGGTTTGCAGGAGGGGTGTTATTTGAAGGTAGTAATTTTAGCGGGAGGTTTCGGCACCCGCCTTTCCGAAGAGACAAGCCTGATCCCCAAGCCCATGGTGGAAATCGGCGGCCGGCCCATCCTCTGGCATATAATGAAAACTTATTCCTACTGGGGTTTCAACGAATTTGTAGTGCTTACCGGTTACAAGTCCCACGTGATAAAAGATTACTTCATCAATTACTATACCCGTTATTCGGATATAACCGTGGATATGGCGGACAACACGGTCGAACTCCACAAACAGCGGAGCGAACCCTGGAAAGTTACGATGCTTTATACCGGCCCCGGCACAATGACCGGAGGCAGGCTGCTCAGGGCGAAGGATTTTATCGGCAATGAAAGCTTTATGCTTACCTAT
>JAIRRU010000103.1 GCA_031255815.1 Treponema sp.
AGCTGGACATTGTTAAAGGAGATCTCGCCCGCTGTTTTTATACGCGTGGCGTTGGTATCCGTGGTCGTAGTCGTTCCCAGAGCAAGGGAACCGAGCCCTATACTGCTAATCGGTATAAACGGCAAATCGTTATCAATAAGGGTAACACTTCGCGTGTGCCCGGCCGGATTGGTACTGTAGAGGTCATTCCCCCCCTCAAAGTCTTTTACAACGGTCACAGGGTTAGGACCGTTACCATAAACCGTAAGCCTGGCCTTATACAGCCCGTCGGGCATAATGGGGAAATAGGGACCGCTAAGGACATAGATATCCTTCGATTCGTCGGGCCTGATGTTAGGCAGGGAGTATACCATGCTCACACTTTCATTGTCGGTGTTAAAAACCTCGATGGCGGTAATGAAGATCGTCGAGGAGGTAACAGTCCGGTTATACACCGTTACTAAGGAACCTTCCCGCTTCCCCTTATCCAGCTCGTCCTGGGTTATGGTGATTTGGACGATACTGCCGTGGATAGCGGCCAGCCTTCCGACGGTTATCCCCTCTCCTCCCGCGGTTTCCAGGTAAACCTGGATAACCTGTATCGTGTTGTCCGCCAGGGGGAACTCGTTGGTGCCGATCACGGGGACCCGGCCTACTTCGTTGTAATTGATGTACCTGGCTGGAACAAAGTCCTCGTAACCGTAGCTTAGGGAATTGGAGGAATTACCCCTGTTGAAGACAGCGACGCCGTAAACCACTCCCTGGCTGTTATTGGTTATCCTGATAAGACCCGCCCCGTAGCCCTCGTCCGGGGGAATAACATCCGGATTGGCCAGGTCCGCGGTGTATTCCAGGGTGGTAATCTGCTTTGAGTTAATATCCCGGGGAATTACCATGCCGTATATATTCTGGTTCTGGGCCATAAAGGACACATGAACGGTTCCCGCGTCGAGAATATAGTCCCGTACATCGCCAGGTATCATATACGGGGTGGTATTTAACGCGTCGGGGTGTTCGGTGTTATCGATCTTTATCCTGATTATTCTGGAAAAATTATCATTGGAGGTCGCCTTGTTGATGATCCGCAGTATGCCCTGGCCTTCCAGCAGGGCGTCTTCCGGCTTGTTCTCGTTAGAGGCGTCGTTAGGGTTGGGGGGCCAGACTGGGGACAGCTGATAGTCCCCCTTATTGGTCTTATAAAAGTATAAGAAGTTGGTTCTGACGGCCATGTTGCCGTCTTCCCTGGTAACGGTAATATTCTTTGTGGCGGTTTGGGCCGGGGTCCCGCCTTTTGTGTAGCTGGCGGTGGTTTGGTAGGAACCGGCGCCCAGGAGGATCATCCGCTGGTCTTTCGCCCCGGGTTCCTGGGATATGGCAAAAGTGTCCCCGTCTTTGACAAAGACCACCTCGTCCACATTCTGATCCGGGCTTACGTTGATCACCACGAAGGTCTGGGCGTTTTCGGAAGACGGATTGCCGCCTCCGGGAACGGTATCGTTCGGGTCAGGGACTTCCTTCATTTCATTTTCATCAACGATGACAACGCCGCCTTCGGCTTTCCGGTAGAGGAAGAATTTATAGTCCGCAGGCCGGGGAAACTGGACTTCCTTGGTCCAGGAGCCGGGCGCGCCCCCGTCATCCCACTCTACAGTTATCGTATAGGGGGTCTCCAGAGGGGCATGGTAGGTGGCAAGGCTGGAAGCTCTGGCGGGTTTCCCGTGGTACTCTTTGAGGTAAGGCCCCGGCTCGCTGGTCAGCTTGGCGCGGGTTACGGTTAACTTGGTTACGTCCACCGACTTGGTGCGGTTAATAAGCCACATTACCGCCACATCGTCGATCTTTATGGTGCCCTCTACTTCTACCCTGATTCTGGGCAGCTGTTCCTCGTCGAAACTGACGGGGTTCAGGCAGGCGCCGAACAGAAACGAGACTGCAAGTAAGAAGCCCGCAAGTACTGAAAACCGGAATTGTCGTTCTTTTGTCATACAAATCTCCTTTTGTCATTATTTTCAAATTACCCGAGAACAAACCGAACCTTTGCCATTCCCTTTTAAAAGATGGGGAAACAACAAGGCTCAAGATAGAAATATATCGTGTTATCGGTTTTTTTTCAATAATTATTCGTCTTGTTTTAAAGAATTTTATACTTTTTTCGCTTTTTTTGGAGATTTTTAACAACGCGGGAGGCCCTTCCGGGGCCGCGGTTCCAAAACAAGCCTGGAAAGGTTCAATTCGCGCCGACAGGCTTAGTTCCTTGCTTAGACTAAAATACCAGATAAGCCCGCCCGCTTGCCGGGCTGCCGGGGAATTTTGCCACGAACGGCACGAACCACACGAACCTTGGCCCGGAACTTCCCCGGACACCGGAAATCTTGGCTAAAGCCAGGCAAAAAGTCAGGGCTATCGGAGTGGAAGTTCGTGGTGTTCGTGTGGTTAGTGTGGTTCGTGGCTATCCTTAATTATCCGTACTTTTAGCCTAAGCAAGCCACTGGGCCCGGGGGGGCTTTATACCGAAAGGCGGCGATCCCGGGCGCTTAGTTCCCAGTAACCTACCAGGCGGCCTTTGCTTGCCACCCAGGCGCCGGGGTAGAGTACGGTGGTGGGGCAGATATGGGTAGGGAGTACGTAGAGTACCGTACCTATAGGGGGCGTTTCCCCCTCCAGGCGGAAGACCCAGTGTTCCTCGCTGTGGCTTAGGGGAAGGGCTTCGGGCAGATCGGCGATGATGCCCCGCCGGCCTTCCTGATCCGCGGAGACGGCCTTGTAACCCAGATCCAGGGTAAAGAGGCCGGGGCCGGGGCGGCTGATTACCCGGCAGAGCAGGGCCGCGCCGGGGACAAAGTCCAGATCCGGGTACCTGGAGGCGTAGCCCCAGTCCTGGACGAAGCAGGTGCCCGGGGAGAGATAGCCGCCTTCCCCTTTCGCGTGGCAGGGGAAGGTGGGGGTTCCCCCCAGCACCAGAAGGGGGAGATCCAGGCCCCGGGCTTTCAGGGCCCCGGCGATCTCCCGCAGGCGGCTCATAAAGCCCTCCACGGCCTTTTCCCGCTCCTCCCGGCCGGGGATGGAAAAATGCCCGTCGTAAACGTGGAAACCCATAAGGCGCAGGCCCTCCAGGGCGGCGCAGTCCAGGCAAAAGGATTCCAGCCCCTCCAGGGCCGCGCCGCTACGGTTCATCCCCGGGTTTACGTCAATCAGAAGCGGGATCTCCTGCCCGGCGGCGCGGGCGGCCCGGGCCAGGCGGGCAAGCTGTTCCCGGTCGTCCCCGGCGGCGTAGAAGCGGGTTTCCCCGTAGCTTTCCGCCAGCCGGATAAAACGCGCGATATTGGGGCCTACCAGGGGATAGGAGAGGAGCACGTGCTCCCCCCCGGCCCGGGCGCACATTTCCGCTTCGGCGATGGTGGCGCACTTAAAACGCCGGATGCCCCGCCGGGCCTGCATCCTGACCAGGGCCTCCATCTTGTGGGTCTTGACGTGGGGCCAGAGCCGATCGGGGCCGCCCGCCAGGCGGAGGGCCTTTTCCAGGTTTTCTTCGATGATGTCCCGGTAATAGATCAGGGCGGGGGATTCTATGCCCTCCTCCCCTTTCAGGCGGTAACGGTCTTTGTCCGGATTCATACAAGCTCTACCAGAAGCTCTATCTCCACCGGGATATTCCCCGGCAAGGCGTTCATTCCCACGGCGGAGCGGGCGCAGCGGCCTGTCTCGACGCCGAAGATGTCTTCCAGAAGCTGGCTGGCCCCGTTTGCCACCTGGGGATGTTCGTAAAAGCTGTCGGTTCCCGCCACGAAACAGAGCATCTTGACTATCCGCCTTACCCTGCCCAGATCCCCTGCCTTTGCCTGGAGATTCGCCAGCAGGTTGAGGACACAGCAGCGGGCCGCGGCCTGGCCTTCCTCCACCGTATACTCGGCCCCCAGCTTGCCCTGGTAAAGCTGCTTGCCGTTAAGGGCCGGCCCGCAGCCCGAAAGGTAACAGAAATTCCCCCCGAATTCCTTGACCGGTTCGTAGATGCCCCCCTTGGCCGGAGGTTCGGGCATGCTCAGCCCGTATTTTCGCAGAGCGCCGTCCAGGTTCACCATAAGGCCTTCCTTGCAGATTGAGATGAGCAAGTGTAGCAGAAGGGGGGCTTCCGCTCCAGTGCGCGCGCCGTTGATTCGGGCCGGGGTTTCCGTTACAGTGGATGCATGGCGGATGCGGCTTTGCCTTTAGACGATGACATGGAGAAGCGGCGCTACACTTACGCCGACTACCTTGACTGGGACGGCCCCGAGCGGTTCCAGATCCTGGAGGGGGAGATCTTTATGATGGCTTCCCCTACGGTGAACCGTCAGGCTGTCAGCATGGAGCTGGCGGGGCAGATCAGGGATTTCCTGCGGGGCAAGCCCTGCCGGGTGTTCGCCGCCCCCCTGGACGTGCGGCTCTTTCCCCGGGAGGATCAGAGCGACGACACGGTGGTGCAGCCGGATATCCTGGTGGTTTGCGACCCGGCCCGGCTGGGCAGGAATTCGGTAAACGGGCCGCCGGATCTGGTGGTGGAGATAAACTCCCCCTCAAACACGACGGGGGAGATGTTCAGAAAATTCCAGCTCTACCTGGAAGCGGGGGTACGGGAGTACTGGATCGTCGTGCCGGAGCTTAAACAGGTTCAGGTTCATGTGCTTGAGGAAGGGCGTTACCTGTCCAGCCTCTACCATGAAGACGCGCCGGTGCCCGTAACGGTGCTGCCCCCCCTCAGCATCGACCTTAAAGCCCTTTGGGCTGAAGGGGAAGGCAGTCCCTAAGGGCTTTCCAGAGGGTGTCCGGGCGCGGGGGCGGGGCTTCGACCCGGATTATCCGGCCTGCCGCGCCGGAGGGGTCGGGGAAGGCGATAGCGCGGGCGTGAAGCCGGATGCCCCCGCCTTTCTCGCTGCGCCGCGCGCCGTACTTCAGATCCCCTTTAACGGGTATGCCCAGGCGGGCAAGCTGGGCGCGGATCTGGTGATGCCTTCCGGTGAGAAGCCGGATCTCCAGGAAAAGATAGCGCTCGCCCCGCCCCAGGATCCGGTAGCGGAGAAGCGCCCGTTTCCGCCCCGGCCCGGCTTCGCCGCAGGCGATGGTTTTGTTGCCCGCCCGCCTGAGCCAGTGAAGCGCTTCCCCCGCTTCGGGGATTTCCCTGCCGGGAGCGGGCGTTTCGCATATCCCCCAGTAGATTTTCTCCACTTCCCCGGCCCTGAAGCGGGCGCTCAGGAAGGCCAGGGCGGCGGGATTGCGGGCAAAGAGGACGCAGCCCGATACGGGGACATCGATGCGGTGTACGGCTACGGGCTCTTCCGTTCCGTCTAAAGCGTCCGCCAGGAGGCGGGGCAGGCCGATCATTCCCGCGCCGCCGCCCGGTTCCAGGGGCTCGGAGGATTCGCCGGGGCTCTTGTTTACCACTACGCAATTTTTGTCCAGATACACTATTTCCATTAACGTCCCGCCTTGGCCCTTCCGCCCGGTACCTTGATTAGACTAAACCCTCTGACCTGCCCTGGCAATCCCCGGTTTACCGCGAACACTTTATGCTGTTTTGCAAAAAAGGATGGCCGCGAACCTCACAAACCACACTAACCCAAGGCAAGAGGCTCCCGGACGCTGCGAAATTTGGATGAAGCACCGGG
>JAIRRU010000172.1 GCA_031255815.1 Treponema sp.
TTGGCGAGAGCATCAAGTACGCCACAATCATTGTCAGTACTATTCCGATTTTGATTGTTTATCCCTTCCTGCAAAAGTATTTCGTAAAAGGCGTCATGCTTGGCGCTATTAAAGGCTAATGCATAGGTAAAAGGATAGCCGCTAACCACACGAACCGCACGAACCCTTACGCCGAAAACTGGCCCTTCGTGTTCCTTTGTGCGCCTTCGTGGTTAAAATTCTTGTTCCCGGTTGTTACGCTTATCTTGAGTTTTAGTGAAAACAAGGTACTGGCGGGCTGATTAGGCTAAAAGTAATGGTGTATGAATTCAGGAATTTTACCACGAGGGCGGAGAAGGCGCACGAAGGGCGGGGGCGGGCGCGCTTTGCGGATCGCGGAAAAGTATACAAAGATGCCGGAAAAGCAGACGTTTCGGGCAAAAAAATCATGATACGGTGGACGGACAAAATATTGAGGAGAATTGTATGAGGAATAATTTGAAAAAGCTGGCGCTGGCGGTTTTTTTCCTGGTATCGGCAGGGGCCTTGTCTTTCGGGGGAGGCCGGGCAGGGGCAGGGGCTCCGGCCGCGGCGCCGGGGGAAAAACCGACCCTGCTCATAGCGATGATGGCCAATTCCTACATCACCGATTATGAGGATAACTATCTGACCCAGTACATGGAAAAGCTCCACAATATTAATCTGGACTTTTACATGCTCCCCCAGGCGGCCAATGAAGCCGCGACAAAGGTGGCCTTGATGGTATCGTCCAACGATCTGACGGACATACTCTTAACCGGAGGCCTTACCAGGGAAGCGATCCTGAATTACGGCAGTAACGGGGCCTTCATCCCTCTGAACAAATATTTTAGCGATCCGGCGAAAACGAAGAATTTTCTTACCATACCGGCCGAAGATCGCAGGGTTCTTCTTGACGGTATTACCAGCGCGGACGGCAATATCTATACTTTGGCCAGGCATAGCCTGAATCCCTGGAATTTTACCCCCTACCGGATATATATCAACAGGGAATGGCTTGAAAAGTTGGGCCTTAAAATGCCCGCGGACACCGGCGAACTCCGAACCGTTCTTACCGCGTTCAGGGACGGGGATCCCAACGGAAACGGGAGAAAAGATGAAATCCCCGTCTACGGGCAGTACAGCGGCAATTATGGCGAGAATATTATCGTTACCCTTATCAATTCGTTTCTGTTTTACACGCCGGGGAATTTGGCCCTGGACAGTTCCGGAAACAGGGTAATAGCGCCCTTTGCCGATCCCGCTTTCAGAAAGGCCCTGATTTACATTTCCGGCCTCTACAAGGACGGGCTTCTGGCGGGCTCGCTCTTTACCGACGACACCAGCCAGTTCAGGGCGCTCCTCAACAACGATCCTCCCCTTGTCGGGTTTACCAGCGCGGGGAGTAACGGGAACTGGACCAACGCGGCTACCAACAAGAATTTGGCCCAGCTGGATCTGATCGGCCCCATTCCCGGCCCCGAAGGAAAGGCTTTTACGCCTTTTTCTACTTTCGTGCCCGATGCGTTCGGCATTATTACTTCCAAATGCGCCAATCCTGACACGGCCTGGACCCTTCTGGAAAGTTTTTACGATCAGAAGAACGGCGCCGTAGCCCTCTGCGGCGAAGAGGGAGTAGACTGGTCCAAGAAACCCGAAGATCTGGATAAGGCGGTTAACAGTTACATAGCCCTCGGGGTTATCCCCCGGGCCGGAATCGTGGAAATAAACGACCGCTGGAGCGGCCCGCCCCACAACAAAACGTGGCATGACATAAATCCCATCTACCGGGGCCTTGATATGACCTACGGCAGGGTCAGCCTTTCCAACCCCTATGATCCAAACAACCGGGTTTCTCAATTCAACGCGATTCATTACAAACTGTATACCGGGAAGTACCCCGAAAAGCTTCTCCCCCTTCTGCGCTACAGCCTGGGCGAGGCCGAAAACCTTGCCGAGCCTATTACCAACGTGAATGAATATACAAAGCAGGCTATCGCGGAATTTGTGAGCGGCACGAGGGATATCAACAACGACGGCGCGTGGAACGCCTACATAAGAGACCTGAACAACATGGGTCTTGAGCAGTGGCTCAAGATTGCGCAGGCCGTATACGACAGGCAGAAGTAAAATGCCGGATCCTGGGAAAACTTTTACTGTTGTTGTTGCGGGCGGCGGGATACCCGGGTGTATTGCCGCCGCGGAGGCGGCCCGGCTGGGATACAAAACCCTCCTTGTTGAAGAGAGGGAATTTCTCGGCCATGAACTTACCGCTACCGGGAAGACATGGCTGGGATGCCGCGGCCTGGGAGGCGAGCTGGCGGTTTTGGCGGGGGCGGAAAAAAAGCGCCTCCTGGCCGAACAGCTCGACTGGGGGAACAGAGTTTTGTTTGCCGCGGTACCCGGGGCTCTGGGCTTCAGGGAAAACCGCTGCTGCGGCCTTTTAGCGGGAACCCCTTACGGCCTGATGCGGATACAGGGGCGGTATTTCTTCGACGCCAGCCCCGAAGGGGTTTTGGGGGCCTTTTTAAACGGGCCCTACCACGCCCCTCCGGGAAGCCGGGGGATCTATTGCTTTGAAGTCGAAAAAATAGACTGGCTTTTCGAGAGATATATCCCGGTTCCCGCCAGTTTCGGCCTGGAGGATAACCGGGTTATTTTGCACCCCCAGGTTAAAGATCGCACGGTAAGCGTAGAGCTGCGTTACGACACCGCCCGCTGGGATTCGCCTGTTTTACTGTCTTACGAAATCTGTAAATACCTGAGGAAAGAGGCGGAACCCTTCCGGGAAGCCTGTCTTTCGGAACTGCCTTCCGAGGCCCGGGTAGAGACGGGGGAATTTGAAATACCCGCCGGGTTCCGGGGGCTGGAGCGGATACCCCCGCTTCCCCAGGATTTTGATACGGCCGATATTGAAAAGGCAAGGGTTCTGATCCGCGATCTCGTGGGCCGCGCCCTGGCGGAAAAGGCCCCGGCCCCGGAATTGCCGGAATGGTATAGCGCCGGAGGACGGAGGCTGGAGGGAAAAGATTTAAAAACAGTTCCCTGGAACAGCGGCGGGATGGAAATTGAGCTTGAGCGGGTCAGTTTTGATTTCCGCCATATCGGCCGGAGCTATACGGCCCCTGCCGTGGTAGCGGGGCTGGGCACCTCCGGTTTTACGGCTGCCCAGGCCCTTCTTGAAGAAGGCGTGCAGCCCTTTCTGATAGACCGTATGCGCATGATCGGCGGCACCAGTACGGCCGGTTATGTCAGCGGCTATTGGCACGGGTACCAGGACGGGATCAACCGTATCCGGGACGCGGAAACGGAAAAGATTTCCCTTGAAATTTCAGGCGCTCCGGCCAAAACCGGCCTTACCGCGGGATCCGTCTATCAGCACCTGGTTTTGGCGCGTTTAGGCGCAAAGCCCCGTTTAGGCGCCGTTCTCTGGGGGCTTGAAATAACCGGAAACAGGGTTACCGGCATAGCCGCCGCGGACAGGGAAGGGCTTTTTTTTGTGGATACAAAGCTGGTTATCGACGGGACAGGAGAGGCGGCGGCAGTTTTTCTGTCGGGGCTCCCCTACGAATACGGCGATCCCCGTACCGGAATAACTCAAACCGCCAGCTTATGGGGAAGGGACAGCTGGTCCAAAAGGAATTTCCGGGACGGCCGCTACGCAAGCGATCTCGACTCGGTTTGCAGCGACACCTATTCGGATCTTCTGCGGGGCATCTGTCTTGGACATTCAGGCAACAGCGATGTTAATTTTTCGGAACTGCTTACCGTCCGGGAATCCCGCCGCATAGAAGGGGATGCCCGGCTGACCATGAAAGACATTTTTGAAGAACGGATACCCCCTGACTGCATAGCGGTAAGCCAGACGCCGCTTGATTCGCACGGCTTCATCTCCAATGTTTTTAACCGCCTCGGGCTTTCGGTCTGCGAAGAAGAACTAAAGGCCAGAATTCCCTACCGCAGTTTGCTGCCCCGCAACATCGAAGGGCTTTTGGTTGTTGGCAAATGCTTCTCGGGAAGCAGGGACGCGGTCTGCGTGTGCCGCATGAACGCGGATCTCCGGAACCTCGGTTTCGCCGCGGGGCTTGCGGCATCGATGGCCCTCAAGGCCTCCGGCTCTCTCAGGGCCGTTGATATTCCCGCCCTGCAGCAAAAGCTTAAAAGCCTCAGGATCCTGCCGGACTGGGCATGGCTTCCCCCCCCGCCCCCCGACTTTACCCTGTCGTCCGGAAGGATCAATACAATCCGGGTTCTGCTCTCCGATCCGGAGACGGCGGTTCCGGCCCTTCTGGAGGAAGCGGCGAAGGGAAAGAACCGGGAGGAGCTGGAAAAGGCCCTTGCGTGGTTCGGCAACCCGGCGGCCCTTGACGCCTGCGCCAAATGCCTGGCGGAAAACCCCGGCGATCCGGCCTGCTCTATTCTGCTGGCCAGGGGGGGGAGGGAAAAAGATAAACCGGTTCTCCGCGAGGCCCTGGAAAAAATCGGCCCCGGCGGGCCTGTTGCCTACCCCCCATCTGCCTACGGGCAGAGCAGGCTGGATATGTGGAAAGTTCCGAATTTTTCCCTGCTCCTCAACGCGGCCCTGGCCTGCGGGCGGAT
>JAIRRU010000055.1 GCA_031255815.1 Treponema sp.
GCCCTGGAACCCTCATCCTGGAACGATTACTTTAACAAGCTCTCGACCCAGGTGGCCGGCAGCGCGGCCCCGGATGTCATCTCCATGCACCCCAGGTATATGAACTACTACGCTTCCAACAACGCCCTGCTTCCCCTGGACGATCTGGCCGCCTCCAAAACCATAGACCTGACGCATTTTAGCCAGGGCGCCGTTGATATGGGCAAGATAGGCGGGAAAACCTGGATGATCTCCACCGGAACGGTGGCCACCGGAATCTTTGTAAACGAAACCCTGTTCCAGGAGCTGGGGATCCCCCTTTCCCGCTTCGACGGCATGGACTGGGCCGCTTACGAAAGGCTGGCTATCGAGATCGCCCAGAAGAGCGGCGGCAGGTACCTTGGCACTTCCGACGAGTCTTTTACCCCCAATGACACCGCCTTTACCATTTACATGCGGTCGCGGGGCAAGGATTTCTTCACGCCGGACGGCAAAATCGCCTTTGACAGGGACGATCTGAGGGAGTGGCTTGCCATGTACGACCGGATGAGGAAAGCCGGGGCCATTGAAAGCGCCCAGCATGCCGGGGAAAGCGCCGGGCAGACCTGGGAACAGAGCGATTCGGTAAAAGGCACGGTCGGCTTTTGGTTTCTCAACGCCAACCGGCTGCGGATTTTTCAGGATCAGATGCCCGGTTACCACCTTGTAATGGCCCGCTCCCCCCATTACCGGGGCAGCTACGGCGAATACCTGGAAGGTTCCGGCATCTCCATCAATGCCAAAACCAGCCGCTCCGGGGACTCCGCCAGGTTTATCAACTACTGGGTGAACAACGAACGATCCTTGGAACTCTTTAAGATTGAACACGGCTTCCCCGCTTCCTCGGTGATGAACACTTATGTCTATACCCTGCTGGATGCCTCCAACAGGCTGGCCTCGCAGTTTATGGACCTGATTAGCGCCAAGGGTTCTCTGCCCGATTATGTTCTGCCCCCGGACAACTGGGTCGATATCCTGAACCTGTTGGGCCAGAAATCCCAGGCGGTAGCCTACGGCGCTTTAAGCATAGACAGGGCCGCGGACGAGTTTTTTGCCGAAGTCGTCAGGCTGTACTAATCGGTCCAGCGAGCTTGTTCCAAAACCCGGTTGGTGCGGAAACTTCGTTTCCGATGGAACAAGCCTTTCCCCTTTTAAAGGGCCGTCTCCAGAGCTTACGGCCCTTGCGGCGCTGCGGAGGCGCGTATGCGTATAACGAACGTGAAAGTCCGGAACAGAAGCCTTGAGAAGCACAATTTTGAGGCTTATCTCTTTATGGCCCCATGGCTCGCGGGAATCATAGTGCTGGGGATCATCCCGATCTTCAGCTCCCTCTATTTTGCCTTTACCGATTACAACATGCTCAGCATGCCGAAGTGGATAGGGTTTAGAAATTTTATCCAGATGTTCCAGGACACCATGTTTCTTCGCTCGCTCAGGGTAACCTTTACCTACGTTTTCCTGGGAGTCCCCCTCAGCCTGGTTATGGCCCTCGTAGTCGCCCTGGCCCTGGTTAATCCCTTTAAAGGGGTAGGGCTGCTGCGGGCGATCTTCTACCTCCCCTCGCTGCTGGGGGGCAGCGTTGCGATATCCGTGCTGTGGCGGCTCGTCTTTACCCAGGAGGGCCTTCTCAACCAGCTGCTGCTTATCTTCGGAATCCGCGGCCGCAGTTGGATAGGGGATCCGAATTACGCCATTTATACCCTGGTGCTCCTGCGGATGTGGCAGTTCGGCTCCCCTATGCTGATCTTTATCGCCGGAATAAAGCAGATCCCCGATACCCTTTACGAGGCGGCGGACATTGAAGGGGCGGGTTACTTCCGGAAACTCTTTTACATTACCCTGCCCCTGTTAAGCCCCATCGTTCTCTTTAACGGGGTGATGGGCCTTATCGGCGCCTTCCAGGACTTTACCTCCGCCTATATCATCAGCAACGGCGGCGGCGGCCCCATGGGATCGACCATGTTCTACTCCCTCTACCTGTATCAGAAAGCCTTTACCTCTTTCAGAATGGGCTTTGCCTCGGCCATGGCCTGGTTTCTCCTGGTGATAATCGCCTTTTTTACGGTGCTTGTGTTTAAGACCAGCGCCAAGCGGGTTTATTACGAGAATTAGGAGGCCCGGATGTTAGCCAATGAAAAAGCGCGGAGGGCGCTGTTTGTCAAAAATACCGTTAAGGGCATAGTTCTGTGGGCTTGCGCCCTTAGCATGATCTACCCTCTTATCTGGATGTTTGCCAGCTCCCTCCGCCCGGAGATCGAGATCTTCAATCCCGCTATACGGAGCGGCACTTACAACTTTGCCAATTACGCCAAAGGATGGGCGGGGCCCGCCGTGGGGGTTCCTTTCAGCGTCTTTTACCGGAATTCGTTTGTTATCGTGTTTTTCGCCATTACCGGGAACCTGCTTTCCTGCTCCCTTACGGCCTACGCCCTTTCCCGGCTCAAGTTCGACGGCAGCAAGATCTGTTTCGGCATCATGCTGGGAACCATGATGCTGCCCGGCCACGTTACCCTTATCCCCCGGTATATCATGTTCAACAAGCTGGGCTGGATGAACACCTTCCTGCCCATGACCGTCCCTCATTTTTTTGCCACCGCCGGTTTTTTTATCTTTTTGATGATCCAGTTCATGCGGACCATCCCCCGCGATTTCGACGAATCCGCGGCCATTGACGGCTGCAACTCTTTCCGCATATTCTCGGCCATCATCCTGCCCCTCTGTAAGCCGGTTATTATCACCACCGTCATCTTTACCTTTATCTGGACCTGGAACGATTTTTTCTCCCAGTTGCTGTACATCACCCTTCCCCGGCTTATGACAGTGTCCATGGGCCTGCGGCTCTTTATCGACTCCACGGGGATAAGCAACTGGGGCGCCCTGTTCGCCATGTCGGTGCTCAGCCTTATACCGGTGTTTGCCATCTTCTTTACCTGCCAGCGTTACCTGGTACAGGGGGTTATCGCCAGCGGGGTGAAGGGCTAAGGCCGGATCCGGCGCTTTCGTTCGAGCCCGCTTCATCGGAAACGGCGTTTCCCCGCCAGCCGGGTTTTGGAACGGCCCCGCTTGTTCCAAAACCAGCCGGGTTCGGAACGGCCCCGCCGGTCTGCGGCCCCCTTGCCGCGGCCATGTTGACCGGGCTTTTCAGCTCAAAGAGGCATAAATGTGGCATTATGATACAGTATGGAGGGGCATAATGACACTAATGTACCCTATTGTCCTAAAAACCCCCCAAAAGCCCTAAAAAGACGCCGGGCGTCGCTATTGGCGGCGGGAAAACGGCGCGGGCCGCCCCCCGCCGCGGAAATTCAGGCGGGTTTAGGCGCGTATACCGCGCGTTTTTAGGGATCTTCGCGCTCAAAACAGCGGAAAAAACTAAAAACAGCCCCGTTCATAAAAAAATTTACGGAAACAGGCAAAGTTGGCACGAATCATGCTTATATATTGGTGTTGACGGGGAAAACAAAGGCGAAAAGCCTCCCCGGCCGCCGTAAAGGCCCGTTGGGCCGGGTCCGGGGCTAAAAAAGAAACCCGTCGAACAGGAGAAAATCATGAAAGCTTTAACCATGTACCGGCCCTTTAGTCTTGAGAACGCCCTGAGCGATTTCGACCGTTATCTGGAATCCTTCTTTGGGGATTCCGCGCTGAGCCCCGCCGACCGGATCTTCAACCGCCTTCCCGCGGTGGATGTGCGGGAGAAAGAAGACGCCTACCTTCTGGAAGCGGAGCTTCCCGGTTACGACGAGAAGAACATCCAGGTTCATGTAGACGGCGGCAACCTGACCATCGAATCCGGGCTGGAAGAGGAAAAAGAGCGGAAGAACAAGGACGCCAAGGAGGGCAATTTCCTGATCCGGGAACGCCGATCCAGCTCCTTCAGCCGTTCCTTCAGGCTGCCTGAAAACGCCGATCCCGCCACGGTAAGCGCTTCCTTTAAGAACGGCATCCTTTCCCTGGAGATCAAAAAGCGCTCCGAAGCCCAGAAACGGGTTATCCAGATCAAGTCCAACTAAAAAAAGCCCCCGGATCCCGCCGGGATCCGGGGCGCGTCATTCAAGCTTGTTCCGAAACCCGGCCGGTTTTCGGAACAGCCCGGTAAAAAAACCTGTCTATTGAGCGTTTCCCAAAACCCGGTTGGTTTTGGGAAAGCTTCTATTTCAAACGGTTATAAGCCGCCTGGGCGGTACTCAGCCAGGTTTGCAGGCCCATGTCGTTCAGGGTTTTAAGGTAGTTGTCCCAAGCCGCGTTGGCGTTAATATCCCTTACTCCGGTTACGAACTCCGCGATAGACTGCCTGACGTACTCGTTGATATCGGTAATCGGCCCGGATATCCTTGCCGCCTCGTCCACCGTATAACTGAGGAGGGGCAGAACCTTGTCCGGGTGCCGGTTCAGGTAGTTCCGGTAATTGAAGGGATGGTAAGGCGCGTTGGGCAGGCTGGGATCGTAAGGCTCAAGAAGGCTGGCTTTTTCGGGGCTTTCCGTTATGGGGGCCCAGCGGGGGTTCATGTTGTGCCAGAACTGGGCGGAAGGCTCGCTCCATATCAGGGTCATTTGGCCGATGCCTACAGCCGGGACGATCCCCATTTCCACATAGGGGTTGCTTATCTTTTTAAGTTCCTCAGGATCGGTCGTCCAGTCCACCCCTTCCTCCCCGTAACGGGCCACGGTGGAAACCGGGGGGTCGAAGAAGGCTTCGAGGAACTTGAAGGCCAAATCAACATCCCTGCACTTGGAGGTGATAAACCCGGACTGGGACGGCACGTAGGGAGTGTAAGGGGTCCAGCTTACCCCGTCGGGGCCGGTAAAGGGGGCTGCCATGTCCATCTCGATAAAGTTGGGATTGGAGTTGTAGTTGGTCCAGTTGCTGAAGCTCCCCGCGCTGGTCAGGCCCACCACAGGGGGAGTGGCGTTCAGGTTCGCCCGGTACTGCTGCTGGTTGTCTGTAAAGGTCGAGGCCGATAACACCCCGTCCTTGTAAAGCTGGTTGAGGTACTGGAGCCCCTTCCGGAAAGCCGGGTCGGTAAAGGGAACGGTTACCGTGTTCCCCGAAGCGTCCAGGGCCAGGTTCCCCTGGTTGTAGAAGATAAAAGAGTTGAGCAGGGCGTTGATAACGTTCTCCCCGTAGCCGCCGCTGAACCAGCCGGTAATGCCGATCTCGTCCTTCCTGCCGTTTCCGTTGGGGTCCCGATCCCGGAAGGCGATAAGGGCGTTCCGCAGCTCGTCGGTTGTGGCAGGAACTTTAAGGCCCAGCTTGTCCAGCCAGGCCTTGTTGATGTAGTAGCGGTGGGGGGTCATGTTCCAGGGCTCGGCTTCCCAGCGGGGCAGGGAGTAGATATTCCCGTCCGCCATGGTTCCGGTGGTGATGATGTCAGATTTGTCCGGCTCCGGGATTTTGGCGAAGCGGGGCGCTTTGGCGGGATCGTTCAGATACCTGTTCAGGGAGACAAAGGCGCCTTTGCTGCCGTAATCCAGGATCTGTTCCCGGGTTAAGGCGTCGATTAACAGGACATCCGGAAGATCGTTGGAAGCTACCATGAGGGAAATCTTCGTCCGGACTTCCTGGGCATCGGCGGGGAGCAGGTAGAAATCCAGGCTTACCTTGTGGAGATCCTCCAGGTACCGGGTAAGGTAGTTGTTTTTATAATCCGACACGAAGGAGTTGGTCTGGATACCCAGATACAGGGACGGCGTAGCGCTCGCGGAGCTTCCAGCGCCCTGCCTTCCGCCAGCGAAAATACTTCCCGCGCTAAGCCAAACGCAGAGAAGCGCGAAAATTAGTCTTTTTACGTTCATACGGTTCCTCCTAAAACAAAATGCCATAAGGAGCTGTTCCAAAACCTCAGTTTTTGGAAAAGCCGCCTTAAATTTCTTTATGATGGCTGTTTTAGAGAGGATCTGTCAACCAAATTTAAGGAAGCGGTTCCAAAACCCGGCTGATTCTTGAACGGCCCCGCCCGATAATAAAACCGCGAACCGCGCCAGTAGCCAGCCGCTATTCAAAACGCGGATAAAAAAGTTGAAGATGAACGAAGAATATTTTACCACGAAGGCGCACAAAGGAACACAAAGGGCCAGGTTTCTTAGCCTTTTTCCGCCTTCGCGGGCCTTTTCACCCGGCTTCGGCCATTCCGCCTGAATTCTTCCCCCTCTGTTCGCGGAGAAGGGGGAACAAAGAGAGAAGAATTCGCGTCCAGTCCGCTTATTCGTAGCGAAGGGTTTAATACCCAAGAGCCCGCTCACCGGTTCGCGGGGGAGCTTCAGGGCGAGGTTGTTGATTCTTTCTTCAGGGCGCTGTCGAAGGCTACTTCCGAGGGGGGGAAGTCTATCTTGCGGACGAATTCGCAGGCTTCCCGGGCCCCGTACTCCCGATCCATGCCCGAATCCTCCCACTCCACCGAAAGGGGGCCCTGGTAGGCTATGGCGTTGAGTTCCCGGATGATGTTCTCGAAATCCACGTCCCCGTGGCCCAGGGAGCGGAAATTCCAGCCCCGGCGGGTGTCGCCGAATTCCAGGTGGGAGCCCAGTATCCCCGCCTTGCCGTCCAGGCTGAGGGCGGCGTCCTTCATGTGGACGTGGTAGATTCGCTCGGCGAAGTCCCGGATAAAGATCACCGGGTTTACCCCCTGCCATTGCAGGTGGGAGGGATCGAAGTTGAAGCCCAGGGTGGGCCGGTAATCGAATTCCTCAAGGAGCCGCTGGGCGGTGTAGTAGTCAAAGGCGATTTCCGTGGGGTGCACCTCCAGGGCGAATTTTACCCCCTGCCGGTCAAATTCGTCGAAAATGGGGTTCCAGAGCCGGACAATCTCCTTAAAGGCCCCGTCGATCATCTCCCGGCTGGTCTGGGGGAAGGAGTACCAGTATTTCCAGACGGGGCTTCCCATAAAGCCGTTGACCACCTCCACCCCCATCTTTTTCGCCGCCTGGGCGATAAGCTTCATCTCCTTGACGGCCCATTCCCGGATCTCCTCCGGCTTCCCGGCAAAACGGGCCGGGGCGAAACCGTCCAGCCGGGGATCCCAGAGATCCCCCACGCACTGGCCGATCAGGTGCCCGCTCAGGGCCCAGCAGCCCAGGCCGCGGGCGGCCAGGACCGCCTTGCGGCCTTCCGTATAGGCGGGATCGGTAACGGCCTTTTGAGGATCCAGATGATCCCCCCAGCAGGCTATTTCGATTCCGTCGTAACCAAAGGATTTCATCTTCCCGCACAGGGTCTCGAAGGGCAGATCCGCCCACTGCCCCGAAAATATGGTAACCGGGCGCGCCATACGCATCCTCCTCTAAAAATTTGAACTCCGGGCCCCGGCCCGCAATCCCGGCCAAGGCCCTCCTATATTCCTATACCGGAAACGGGCGGGCCGCAAGGGGAATTTCAGCCCGGTTTCCCCCGGAAGGCCGCCGCGTTTCCGGGCGCGGCAATTCGCAGTGTAAAATAACCGCGGCGAAGCTTCGCTTCGACGGCCCGAACGAATACGCGCGGTAAAATTTGCCAAACAAAAAATCCGGTGTTACAATATCCGCATGAATAGCCCGCGCGCCTGCCGTAAACGGCAGTCTTTGCCCCCCCCCCCCCCCCCCCAGGTAATTTACCCGCGGATAAACACTGCTTATACCTTTGTACCCGGCTGTTTTCCCTCTTACCCCTTTTACCCCCTAAAGAACCGCCTTGCTCCGGCGAAGCCGCTGAAAAGGCGTTCTTAAATATTTTTTTTGGAGGATTTCCCATGAAAAGAACCGAAAGAATTCCGGCATTGGCAGCGGCCTTTGCCCTGATCCTGGTGTTTCTGGCAGGAACGCCGGTTTTTGCGGGGGCCCGCGGCCAACAACAGAGCGGGGGAACAAGCGCCACCGCGGGGGCCAAGCCGGGCCTGATGGTGGGCCTGGTATCCGACACCTTTGTGACCGATTATAGAAACAACTATCTGACCCGCTATCTTGAGGAAATGCTGGGGATCGATATTGACTTTTACTTCCTCCCCGTAGGCGCCGAAACGTCCACCAAGATAGCCCTGATGGTTTCTTCAGGCGATCTTCCCGATGTGCTCTTGACCACCAGCCTTACCGATGAGCAGATCCTGGACTACGGTACCAAGGGCGCCTTCATCGCTATGGACAAGTACCTGGACGATCCGGCCAAGTCCCCCTATTTCCACGCCATCCCCGAACCGGACCGATCCCAGTTCCGGATGTACGCCGCCAGCGCCGACGGTCATGTCTATACCCTGGTCCACTGGCAGCCCGAATCCTGGAACCTTACCGCCCACCGGGAGTATATCAACAAGGCCTGGCTGGACAAGCTGGGGCTCCAGGTTCCCGCTACAACCGACGAACTGCGGAACGTCCTTATCGCCTTCCGCGACCGGGACCCCAACGGAAACGGCAGGAGGGATGAAATCGGTTTTTACGGCAGGTACGCGGGAACTTACGGCGAGAATACTATCGGCGCCATCCTCAACGCCTTTATCTTCTACAACAAGGGCGCCCTGGCCCTGGATTCGGCCGGAAGGAGGGTCATAGCCCCCTTTACCGATCCCGCCTTCCGCAAGGGCCTGGCTTACCTCAACACCCTCTACAAAGACGGCGTTCTGTCGGCGGAAACCTTTACCAACGACACAAACCAGTTCCGGGCGACCCTGGCCGCCAATCCGTCGGTGGTGGGTTTTACGAGCGCCGGCAGCGTGAGCAACTGGCCCCTGGCGGACACAAACCCCAACTTCCTGGAACTTAACATGATCCCCCCCATCAAAGGCCCCGACGGCGTGAACTACACCCCCTACACCGGCTTTATCCCCAGCCGGGTAGGCAGCATCACCTCCAAAGCCAGAGATCCCGATCTGGCCTGGAAATTCCTGGACGCCCACCTGGAACACACGGTGTCCATTATCAGCCGCTTTGGCCAGGAAGATGTGGACTGGACCAGGAAACCCGAATTGACCGCCAAGGAAACCAACGCCTATGTCTCCCTGGGCCTCTATCCTAAAATCTCCCTGATCGAGATGACCGGCATCTGGGGCGAGCCTTCCGCCCAGTTCTGGCACAACCCGGGCCCCCGCTACGCCTCCGAGGAACAGGGAAACACCCGGGGTTCCTATACCCGGCCCTTCGACCCCGACAGCCGGGTGGCCATCCTGGACGCCTACAACTACCAGTGGTACGTTGACAAGCATCCGGAGCACATTCTGCCCCTGGCCAAGTTCAATACCGAAGACGCCCTCAGGATCGCCGAGCCGAAGACCAACATCAACACCTACATCGATCAGTCGGTGGCCGAATTCGTTACCGGCGTCCGGGACATCAACAACGACGCCCACTGGAACGCCTACCTGCGGGAACTGTCCAATCTCGGCCTCCAGACCTGGATAGACGCGGAGCAGAGGACTTTTGACCGTCAAAAGAGGTAAAAAAGGGCGGTTTTGCTAAAACAAGCGGGCCCGCTTCAAAGGCCGTCCGGCGCGGGGCCCCGGCCCCGCTGGGGCGGGCTCCCGGTACCGCGCCGCCGGCCCCTCCCGGCGGCGTTTTGAGGAGTTTTTGTTGACGCCGGCAAAAAGGTATGCTATTATTTAAAAAATCCAGTTTGGAATAAAAAACATACTTTTCTTTGTGGACTAAGCCATGCAGTATTTTGATACTCATGCCCATGTGGGTCTGGTTGTAGAAGACCCTATTGAGCAGCTCATTGTCATTCAGGAAGCCCGTCAGGCCCAGGTTGCCCGGATTGTATCTATTTGCAATAGCCTTCATGACTTCGCTGCGGTATATAACAACCTCAAGTCCGCTTCTAACGTGTACCACTCGGTGGGGGTAAGCCCCTCGGAAGTCCAGAATCCCGGAAAGGACTGGGCTCAGATTGTCGAACAAAGCGTTAAACTGCCCCGGGTGGTCGCCATAGGGGAGATCGGCCTGGATTATTACCGCAAATTCGGGGATAAGAACTCCCAGATCGAGCTTTTTATCACCCAGCTTGATATGGCCGCCCGGCTCAACATGCCGGTGATCATCCACAACCGGGATGCGGGGCACGATGTAAT
>JAIRRU010000066.1 GCA_031255815.1 Treponema sp.
GGGGACATAGCCCGTTCAAAAGGGATGACCCGGCTTGCCAGGGAGCTTAACCTTGATCGGGCCAGCCTGTACAAGTCTCTTTCCCCGGCGGGGAACCCGTCTTTCTTTACGGTAATGAAGGTGTTATACGGTCTTGGATACCGCATATGCATTCAGGAGAAACAAGTTTCCTAGTAGGCTGTTTAGGCTAATAGTACGGATAAAAGGAATAACCGCCAACCACACGAACACCACGAACTTTTACGCTGATAGCCGCGACTTTTTGCCCGGCTCCAGTGCCTGGTAAACTCTAATTTGCAGGGTATAAAGTGAAAAATTTGTAACCGCGAAGGCGCGCGAAGGCGGGAAACAATGAGGGAATTCCGCCCTTCGTGTTCCTTTGTGCGCCTTCGTGGTAAAATATTCTTCTTTCATCTTCAACTTTTTATCCGCCTTTTGAATAGAGACTGGATACCGGCTTTACTCTGATACTCCCCGGACACCGTAAATTCCGGCTAGCCAAGATTTCTGGTGGCCGGGGAAATTCCAGGGTAAGGTTCGTGCGGTTCGCGGCCAATCCCTCATTACTTTTAGCCTAAGCAAAGTGCCGGCCCGGAGCCTGCCGGGGTTCTTCATCTCCGCGGCCCGGGCTTAAGCGTCATCCGGAACAAGGCCGCCCCTGTTGCGCCGTCTTCCCACGGAGGGCCTTTTTCATTAAAAATATACCTATGTATTTGCCGCGATTCTCCCGCAACAGGAAACCGGCTCTTCTTTTTGGGATCTTTTACTTTTGTTTTACCCTCTGGGCGCCCCAAAGCCTTCCGGCTATCCTGGAACCTCTTGTCGATATTAACTGGAGCCAGGTCTCCCAGGCGAACTGGCCTCTCCTCATCGGCGCCGACGAGGGCCTCTTTGGGCTTGACCGCGGCGGTCGCATCGAAAGGCTCTGGGAAGGCGGAGAGGTACGGAAAATCGTCAGGGCCGGGGATAGCTGGGCCCTCCTTTCCGGCCAGGGGATTCTGGTCTCGGACGATCTTCTCAACTGGGAAAACCGCAACGAGGGGCTTCCGGTAAAAACAATCAAATTATACGAAAACGGGGTAAAATCCTTCGACTCCATGGTACAGGAGATAAAGGATCTTGAGGTGAACCCCGCCAGCCCGGAAATCATGAGCTGCGCCACCAAAGAGGCGGTGTACCTTTCCCGTAACGGCGGCCGATCCTGGGAAAACCTGGGCATGCCCCCCTACCGCACCAACGGGATAAAAGCGGTGGCCGCGGCGTACCTGCCCGGGAGCGGATCCGGAGGAAGCGCCCCGGAACTGGTGCTGTTCCTTTCCCACAGTATCTACGGGATCCATTACCTCATCCCCGGCCAGGCCGGGGCCAAGTGGACTGAAATGAACGGCGGGGTCGAAACCCTGGAAACCACCGGCAACGCCGACGAGGTGGCGGATATCGCGGTAAGCGGTTCCGTGCCGGGAGCCGCGCAGGAAGTCTACATATCCCAAACCTTCCGCCACCGGGTATACCGGCTGGATTGGGCCAACAAGAAATTCCTCCTCCAGTGGTCGGATAAATCCTCCTTCGGCACGGCTGATTCCCTGAGCCCCGGCCCTGCCGGACTCCGTTTTATCCGGGAGGGGATGGTGACGGAGCTCAACTACGGGGACAGGGGGGATCGGGCAGGGGAAAACGGAGACCCCATCTGCTGGGATCGGGAAGATATCCTGGATATCCTCCGGGGGATTCCGGAAAATCTGGATCTGAAACCGAACACCGTGGTTATCCAGGATTACCTGGGAAACGGCGACGCTATCTCCCTGCACGAACTCTGGCTTCTGGACGGATACGGTTCCCTCGCCCAGCCCTCTATGCCGGAATTCGGAACGAATGGAAACCCCGCGGGCCATGACGGGCTCTACCTTCCGGTGAACCACGCCATGGCTCCCGGCACCCTGGAGCCTTACCTTAAGGTAATAGCCGAGCGGGGGCTTGATATGGTGGTCATCGACATGAAGGACGACTACGGCCGCCTGCGTTTTACCCCCCGGGATCCGGCCATTAGCGAAAGGGGCCGGGTTTTCCGGCCCCTGGACATCGACTCTTTCCTTAGGGAAATGAAAAGCCGGGGCATTTATACAACCGCCCGGATCGTGGTGTTCAAAGACCCGGTGCTGGCCGCGAAGGACGGGGGCAGGTACGCCGTCTGGGACAGTTCCGCCAATAAAGCCTGGGCCGGCTATTACGATCAGCGGCGCAGGAAAACTACGGCGGAGCAGCGGGCCGCGGAAAAGAACAGCGCTTCGGAAATAGAGGTACTGCCCGCAAGCGATCCGGAATTTGAGATACTGCGTACCTGGTACGACGAGCGCTGGGTGGATCCCTATTCGGAGGTAGTCTGGGACTACATCGCCCGTATAGCCGGGGAACTCCACGAGCGGGGCTTTGACGAAATCCAGTTCGACTATATCCGCTTTCCCACCGACGGCATCAACCTGGGAAACGCCCGCTACCGCTGGCGGGATCAGGGCATGGACATGGAAAGCGCCATTGTATCTTTCCTGCGGCACATCCGTTCCCGGCTGGATGCCCCCCTCTCCATCGACATCTACGGGGCAAACGGATGGTACCGCACCGGCGCCCGAACCGGCCAGGAGGTGGAGCTGCTTTCCCGCTACGTGGACGTTATCTGCCCCATGTACTACCCCAGCCATTTCGAGCAGGACTTTCTGGCCCAGGCTCCGGCGGAAGAGCGGCCCTACCGCATCTACTTTCAGGGAATCCAGCGCACCTCCCGGGTCGGCAGGGGCCGGGTTCTGGTGCGGCCCTACGTGCAGGCCTTCTACCTGAACGTCTCCTACGACCGCCGCTACTACAGCCCCGTCTACGTCCGCCTTGAGGTGGAGGGGGTACGGGACGCGGGAAACCCGGGGCTAACCTACTGGAACAATTCCGGCCGTTACGAAGACATCCCCCGTCCGGCGGACATCAGGGTAAACGGCGCCCCCCGGCCATAGCGGCGGCGCGGCTTCGCGCCGCTGTCCCGCCGCTTCCTAATACTCCAATTTGTAAGAAAAATTGAACCAGAGGAGGCTCTGGGGATCGGGGCCGGAACGGTCGTTGGTAAGTCTAAAACCGATCAAAAAAACCGGGGTAAACCTGACGGGTATGGAAGTAACAAAGATACTGGCGGTATCAAGATTGAACCGGAAGATCAGGGACTGGGTAAGCCGGAGTTTTTCACCCAGGGCCTCTCCCCTGGGGTAAGAGACGGAGGATCCGTCGTAGAGGGCGGCGCGGTACGCTACGGTTCCGAAGATGCGGTTAAGGTAGAGGTGGGAGAGATGGTGTTGAATTTTAAGGGAAAAAAGCAGGCTCTCCGCTTCCGCGCCGGCAAGCCATTTGAGGCGGTTAAAATAGACCGAATGGTATTCCGAGGGGGCCAGATCCGCGAAGATAAGGGCGGCGGCGGAATGGCCCTTCAGGTTTACGCCGAACTCGTCCCAGGCGCCGTAAAAACCGAGCCGGGCGGGGAAGAAAGGCTCAAAAGCCATCCGCAACATTCCTGAGTAACCGGGGTAGCGGTATTCCTTTTCAAAACTTTGGTCATGCACCGCCAGACGGGCGTAGTTATCCAGTTGAAAACCGCGGCCGAAAGTTTCCCAGGAAAAACGGTAAAGGTTGGATATCACCGTTCCTAACTGGAAAGTGTAGGCAGGCTTACCGTTGTATTTCCAGGAGTAGGCCCCGAACCCCCGCAGGTCGTCCCAGGCGCTAAAGGAAACATGGAAACCGGGCATAAGGCCGATGCTGAGACCCGCGATATCCAGGCCGCGGCTGAACGCCCCGGTAAGCGATATTTCGGTTATCCGGAGGTCCCGGTATTCCGTCTTGTCTACCCCATCCTTAAAGAAAAAACGCAGGGGAAAGCCCAGGGTTTGGTTAGTCCAGATTAATTCGGTGTCCGCCATTTTGGAAGGGACATCCGCCAGGGCCCGCAGGAAAACCTGGTTTAGCTCGGCGGGGTCCATAAGGAAGCTTAAAACCCCTCCCCCTTCCAGGGAGAGCCCGTCACGGGTATCTTTTACCAGCGGCAGGGGAAGCCAGAAAAGCAGCGGGTTGTAGTATTTAAGCGGAAAGTACAGCTTTCCCGGCGGCGTTTCCCCGGCGGCCCCGCCGGGACGCGCCGCCCCCCGGGAGCCCCCGGCTTCCGTCAGGGCTTCAGCCCGGCCCGGCGCCCGCTCCTCCGGCGGGGCGGGATCCCAGAGCTCTAGCCGGAGCGCGGCCCGCCGGCCCGTAAGGGCGGTTTCCGCCTCCGGATAGCGCATCAGGCGGCTTTCCCGGGAGAAGGCCCCGCGGTAATAGATCGAGCCTTCCGTCATGACCGGCATGGAAACCGCCCCGGAAAAATCCCGCCCGGCAAACAGGGCCTGAAGAACGCTGCCTTCCCCGGAAGGCGTCAGGCCGGAGGGATCCGCCACGCCCAGTTTGTACATCCGGTCGTCGTGGTTGTAGGCAAAAAGAAGCTTCCCCCCGGATACCTGGAGGTAACGGATGTACCGCCACCGCTCCCCGTCGTCTTCCAGATCCGAAACCGCCCGGTAGATCCGCCGGGTATCAAAATTGTAGAGGCAGAGTTCCCGCCTGCCCCGCCTGCCGGCAATAAAGGCTATCCAGGTATCGTCCAGCGGCCGGGGATCGGAAAGCGCCAGTTCCGCGCTCCCCCGCAGTAACACTGTTTCATTGCGGGAATCCTTCCTCCCCGTTCCGCTGCGAAAAACAATAAGGTTAATGTGCCGATCGGAACTCAGGCCGACAACCCCGTCCCGGAAGTAACTGCCCCGGTACAGATCCTTCCAAACCCGGAGGGGAAGGCCGCTTTTTACCCGGTACTCGGTAACCGCCGCCTCCGCCCGCTGGCCGTTCCGGCTGTATGAGGAAACAAGGACGCGCTCCCCATTGGCGGAAGCGGTAATGTCGTAGGCGTTTATGCCCATAGGGATCCTCTTTTCGGTCTTTCCGCCCGCCGGATTGTAAACCGCCGCTTCTCTTCCGCTTCCGTCCAGCATAAAGATCCTGCCCCCCGCGGCGGCCAGGCCGTTTATCCGCGTATAGGCCCCGGGGAACTTCAGGGGCAGCCCCTTCCGGACAAGGCCGGAGGAGTTGTTTTCGATGTTTTCCAGAACGAGGCTTTTCCTAAAATCTTCCCAGACATCCCGAAGATCCAGGCCGTAGATCTTCTGAAAGGCGTTGTAGAAACCGTGCTTGTAAAAAAACAGCGAAAGACGGACGCTTTTACCCATGCTTTGCCAGAGCAGGGCGTATTTATCCATGCCGTAGTTTTCCTGCAGATACCGGGAAAAGAGGCCGCCGTACTCGTAGTAAGCCCCCCGGGCTTCCGGTTCGTTCGAAACCCCGGAGGCCTGGAAGGGGCTCAGAAATTTGTTTTCGTAGATATCCTGCCGGACTTTCTGCCTGGCCAGGGGATCGTTCGCCCTGCCCGCTCCGTCAAGGCTCTCGAAACTCACCGCCGCGCCCTCTATCATAAACAGGGGCGCTGTAAGTTCCGTAGGGTACACCCAGCCGCCGAAGATCCTGTGCAGGGTCTCAAAAAAAGCCCCCCGGCTGCTCAGGGAAAGCCCGTGGGCCAGTTCGTGGAAAAAGAGCCCCTCCAAACTGTTGCTAAAAATAGTCCATCCGGCGTCTATAGGGGTATCCAGCAGGATGATATGGGGATAGGGAACTATGTTCATGTAGCCGTTGTATTCGTCCGTATGGGGGATCAGGGTAACCGGAACTTTCCGCCCGAGGGATATGCCCAGAAGCCCGGAGATCCGCCGGTAAGCGCCGTCGGCAAAAGCCGCCAGGGATCGGGCCGTTTCCTCAGATTCCGGGGGGTATATGATTTCGAAATGATCGGTTTCTATAACCCGGAGAAGGGCAAAGGGTTTAAGGTACTGGGCCTTTACCGCAAGCGGGGCGCCGCAAAGAAAAAGGAGGCAGAAACAGAGCGCCCGCGAACGCCCCAAAGGGAAAAACATTCTATAAACCTAACTGAAAAGCCCGGCGGGAATCAACCAAAAAATCGGCGGATTCAGGATAAACGCGGTTGTTGTTTAGAAAGCGAAGTTTTAAACAACTCTATTATGCTTTTCCGCCAGGTCGAAGAGTTCCCGCAGCGATTTGATCTGCAGCTTGTCGAACAACTGGTTACGGTACCAGTAAGCGGTTGTTTTCTTGATGCTGAGCCTTCCGCAAATATCTTCGTACTTGAAACCCTGCATCATCATTTCCGCAACGGCCAGTTCCCGGGCGGAAAGCCTGTCAAAGGCGCTGGCGATAAGCCTGCGCTGCCGATCTGTCAGCGGCGCTTCCGGCAAAGACGGATCCGGCAGGGGGGGAGCGCCTGGCGGCGCTTCCGTTAGCGGCGGCCCGGCCCGGGCTAAGGCGCCTTCCGTTTCGCTCTCCCCCCGGCCAGCTATCTCCGCAATCCCCTCCTCGCCGATGAGCGGGCTGCCCCGCGATGAGTAGAGAAGATACGGCTCCAGCAGCAGGTACAGGACCGCCATGGCGACGGCAATGGCAAGATAGACGGTGTACAGCAAAGCGCTGTTGTCCCGGAACACTTCAATCAGGACGCCAAGAACCAGCACCGACGCCACAAAGGAAATACCGATAATGGCCGGGGAAATGAAGCGGGAAGGGTAGCGCCTGGTCATCACCACGCCGTAGTAGGGTATCAGGATACAGGCGACGGTACCCGGCCCGAGCAAAGCGCAGGCCGGAAGCGCCAGAAGGGGAACGTAGAGGGACATGATGGCAAGGATAAAGCCCGTTACGGACACCACGACCGAGACGGAAGCGTGGCGCAGGGGCGAAAGACGGAAACGCGGCAGCAGGGCGTATCCGGCAATGGCGAAAACCGCGAAGGAAAGGTAAAAGACAAACACCCCGTGTTCCACGCCCTCCGCCACCGAAATACCGAAGGAAAACACGATATTGCCCAAAAAACACAGGGCGAAGAGCCCCGCGAACAGCCGCTTGGGGCAGATTAGGCCCGTCCCCTTCCGCACGTATTCGGGCCACACCCCGGCCGGCAGTTTGCCGTAGAACAGAAGCTGCAGCGCCAGGGCAGCCGCGTTGAAGATTTTGAACACCCCGTAGGGCATTTCAAAAAACTGGTTCTGCATCAGGGCGGCGGCAATAAAGATGATGCCGTAAGCGACAAGCAGATGCTTAACGGCGCTCCGGTCACTGAAAAGGGCGACAATAAGGGCGGTTTCAAAACCGATCATAATGCAGCAGCAGAGCAGCTGGATAAGGAAAAACAGCGTCAAAGCCGGAGAGGGAAGGGGCAGGTAAAGCGCCAGGGCGGATACCAGCGCGAGGCCCGCCAGAATCCTTTCGGCCCACACAATCCGCGTGGGAAAAACCGTCATAAAGACAATAGAAACGGTGTATCCGGCGGCGATAAGGGGCATCAGGTTTCCGGTATCAATGCCCAGCGGCAGCCTGCCCGCCACCGCCAGAACCGCTCCGGTATAGCTGAACACCCCCACCTGCCAGCCCGTAAACAGGGCGAAACAGAGCAGCCAGGGCAGGCCCGGGTTGAGCCGCTTCCGTTCATTTTCCGCCAGTATCAGCTTGTCCATCCCCGCCACCCCGATCCCATTTCAGCACAGAAACATCCCTTGCTTCAATTGGGCAACTGCCGGGCGGGCTGCCCTGCCTGAACAGGGTGACCGGCTGTTAAAGCCTCCCGGTACGGATAAAGGCAATATCCGGAAATTTTTTTGCCAAACCCCTCAAATTTGAGGGTGATTTTGAGAAGCCCCGGCGGCATGATACCGCTTATAAGGAGCAAAAGCATGGGCAAATTCTCTCTTTTGCTGATAGTGGCGCTTTCCCTGTCCGGCTGCGAACTTTCCGGCGGCCCTGGGGGCCCGGAAGAGGCCGGGGCGGGGCTGGTCATCCTGCTGCCGGGGGCGGAAGGCCGGGCCATAGACGATCCCGGCAATATCGGCCACGAGGCCGTCCAGCGCCTCCTGACCTACGAGATCAGCCTTGCCGGGCCGGGGGGCCGGACAATGAACAGGGCGGCGGCTTACGGCGAAAGCCTGGAGTTCGCCAACTTGGAAGCGGGCGAATGGATCCTGAGCGCCAACGCCTTTTTCCGCGGCCACGGGAACCTCCAGGCCAACGATCCCGCCTCAGCCAAGCCGGAGGCGCAGCCGAAAACCCTGATGCTGGCGGCGGCGGAGACCCAAGAGGTACCCCTCAGCCTCGACCTTGCCCCGGCGCTGGAACAGGTAGTGCTGATTCCGGACGCGGCGACCTTTAAGATGATCGGCGATCCGCCCGCTGCCGGGGGCTGGTTCGGGGAGGCGAAAAACTTCCTGCTCCTGGCCGATCTGGTACTGGACAACTGGAAGGGCCCTGCCATTCAGGGCGACGCCTACTCCAGCCCGCAGGCCCGGGCTTTTTTCCACGGCGGCGGGCATACCCTTACCATCAGAAGTTTTGAAACCGCGGGCGGAACCCTCAACTGCGGCCTTTTTACGGACGCCTATCTGGCGGATTTTTACGATTTGAAGATAGTTCTGGATATCAGCGCCGGGAACAGCACGCTGGTTAATTATGCCGCGGGCGGCCTTACGGCTACCGGATCGAATGTAACGGTTAAGGATGTCCATGTTTCAGGCACTCTCCACGTGCGTTACGCCGATACTTCCGGCGCCTGGGGCGGCGGCATAGCGGGGGAAATTACCGGGGGCATGGTGGCCGCCTCCTCGTCAAAGCTTGATCTCAAAATGGAGTACAACGGCATGGGCAGTTCCCTTGGCAGTTCCGCCGGGGGCCTTTTGGGGGAGATGAACGGCGTTGAAATTACTGAATCCTTCTTCAGCGGAACCGTGGAAGGCAGCCGTGCCGGGGGCATCCTGGGCGCGGAGGGGATATTCCCCGCCAGCGATCCCAACATCATCAAGCACTGTTACAGCGCCGGAACCGTCAGGGGGATCAATCCAAACGGCCAGGCAGT
>JAIRRU010000006.1 GCA_031255815.1 Treponema sp.
ATACGGGATATGGGGCTCAAAACTGCCCCTCTTCCCCTCCATGCTCTTCTGCGGCCTCCTCTGCGTTCTCTGCTACCTGGGGATCACCCTCGTTCCCCACCCCCTGGTTCAGCTTATCGCCTGCGGGATGACCGGCTTTTCGGTAAGTATTATGTGGCCCGCCACATTCTCCCTTTCCAGCGCCCGTTTCCCCCTGGGCGGGGCCGCCCTCTTTGCCGTCCTGGCCCTTATGGGAGACCTGGGCTGTTCCCTGGGGCCCTGGACGGCCGGCGCCGTTACGGATCTTGCGGCCTCATCGGGCGGCGTGTTTGGAAAACTCGGCGGCCTCCTGGGCAGCGCCCCTCTCCAAACAGGGATACTGGCCTGCATCCTCTTTCCGCTGTTTTTTATAAGCACCGTTCTGGCCTTCGCAAAGTACCGCTCCCCCGGCAGGCGCTAAAGCGGGGCCGGGCCCCGGCAGGGTAACTGTTCATTCGGATCCCGCGCATAAAAAGGGCCGCCAAAAGGCGGCCCTAAAATCAGTTTACTTTATATACTTTTGAAAGATATTGACCAGATCTTTGGAGCCCAGGCGGTCAAGATCGGCAAGGCAGGCGTTCCAGGCGGCGTTATCATTGATGTTACGGATGCCGGTAATAAATTCTACCCAGGCCAGTTCCAGATAGGGGTTAAGAACCGCGTTAATATCCGCTACGCGGGCATTGTCGGCATCGTCCAGGGCGACAGGGGGAATCAACAACCTCGCCCTTAAGCTCCCCCGCGAACTAGTGAGCGGGCTCTTGGGTATTAAACCCTTCGCTACGAATAAAAGCGATAAGGTGCTTCAAATTACTAACGGAGAAGGCTATGGGAATTTCATCATTGCTGTTGCCGTTTTTATTGAGATCGCTTTTCCTTGCACATTAAGCGTCTCCCAAAACCGGCCGGGATTTGGGGAATGGCTAATGATCTCACCCTTGAGCATTTCCCAAAACCCGGTTGGTTTCGGAAAATGCTCTTGTCAAAGAAAAATGATTGCTTCGCCCCTATTTTAGGAATTCGGGTATACATGTTCACTCGTATATCAAGGGCAGGGCTATAAAAGGCCCTCCCCGCGCCGGGGGAAGCGGCGGATTGCAGAGCCGCAAGGGCCCCGGCTTTTCCGCCTAAGCGCTCTGGCGGATTACCAGTTCGGGCTTTATCCGTATGGACGAGAAGGTACTGTTGTTGTTGATGCGGCTTTCCAGGATCTGCGCGCAGGAGAGGGCGCTCATCTCCCCCTTATTATCAACCGTGGTCAGTTCCGGGGAGCAGATCAGGCTGTAGTCGGAATTGTTGTACCCGGTTACCGCTATGTCTTCCGGCACGCGCAGGCCCGCCGCCGTAAGGCCCTTGATCAGCCCCACGGCGGTCAGATCCTCGTCGCAGACCGCCGCGGTGGGTCTCGGTTCCCGCCGCAGTATCTTCCCCGCCGCCCGCCTGCCCCCCTCCAGACCGTAAGCGGCGGCTACCGTCATGCTTTTGGCGTATTTCAGATCCAGCTTATCCATGGCCTTGATGAAACCGGCGTGTTTGATTTCCGCGCTGGCGGTATCCATGCTCTTTACGTACACTATGTCCCGGTGGCCCCTGCCCGCCAGATGATCCACGGCCAGGAACACGCCGAAAAGGTCATCCACCAGTACCGAATAGGAGTTCGGCAGATCCAGCTGGCCGTTGGCGATGACCACCGGCAGGTTTCCCAGGGCGGCGGCTATCTCGGCATCCCGGCCCAGATCGTTGAAGACCGATCCCACCAGCACAAGCCCGTCGGCCTGCCGGTTCGCCGCCAGGGAACGGACGTACTTGCGGGTTTCCTCCAGTTCGCCGCCCGTATTGCAAACAATGACCTTGTAGCCCCGCTTGCTGAACTCCCGCTCAATGGTGTAGGCGGTACAGGCGTAGCGGGGTACCCGCAGATCCACCGTAAAGATAGCTACCGTTTTCATGGAATTCGCCACCAGCCCCCGGGCAATGGCGCTGGGCGTGTAGCGGTATTTGTCCAAAAGCGCCTGGATCCTGCCCCGGGTAGCCTCGTTTACGTTGGACTTGTTGTTCAGAACCCGCGAAACCGTGGAGATGGAAACTCCCGCTTCCTTTGCGATGTCGTAGATGTTCATCTTCCCCATCCTGTGAAAGGGCTTTCAGAAATGAGCCTGTCCCGCAACCCGCCTGCCGCGGAAACTTCGTCCCCGGCAGAACAGGCTCCGGGGCAGAGAAGCCGCTCCGGGAACTGAAGTTTTTGGAACAGCCTCAAATTATAGGGCACAAGCCGCGAGCTGTGCAAGCAAAGCTGTTTTCCAAGCAGCGGTTTTTCATTTGCCGCGAACCGCGCAAACCGCACGAACGGAATAGAGCAAGCTTCAATTTTTTGTCTTTTTTCATAAATTACTCTTGCTTCACTCAAACCTATTACCTTGCTTGCACTAAAAATCGGGATAAGAGCAGCAACCGGGAATAAGAATTTAAACCACGAAGGCGCACAAAGGAACACGAAGGAATGAATAAGCGCTTCCCTACCCCTTCGTGCGCCTTCTTCGCCTTCGTGGTAAATTTCTTAAATCTATATATCGCTACTTTTAGCCTAAGCAGGGTGTTATACTGAAAAATCAGGTAGCGAGGCAACGGTTCGCGGGATTCGTGTGGAAACAGGCGCCTGATACCGGGAAAAAAACCCGCAAACCGGAGTGCGGCAGGCCCCGTTCGGGTGGTTCGTGAGCCCTAAAATTCCTTTGGGTTTATCCTGTTCCGGGGAATCCGGCGTATTCCGTCGGGCGGGTTTAAAACAGCCGGAACTGGGGGTCGCGTTTTTTCCGCCCGCCTTCCGCCGCGAGGGGCACCAGCTGTTCCAGTTCCCCCAGGAAGCGGCTGGGGCCTCCGGCGAGGTTCCGGCCCCGGAAATTCCGCGACCGGGCCCAGGAAAGGTAAAGCCCCTGCCGCGCCCTGGTCATGGCCACGTAGAGAATCCGCCGTTCCTCCTCAAGCCGGGAAGGTTTGTCCGCGGGCTCCCCAGCCGGGTCGTCGTAGAGGGTGAAGGGGAGTATGCCTTCCTCAAGGCCCGGAACAAAGACATGATCGAATTCGAGGCCCTTGGACGCGTGGATGCTCATAAGCCTGACCCCCTCCCGGTGCGGCTCTCCGGGAAGCTCGCCGGGGCCGCTACAGGCCAGGGTGTCCAGCAGGGATTGGAGCTTCCCGAAGAGGGCGGCCATGCGGATGAGCCGCTCAACCGGCTCGGGCAGGCCCTTCCCGCGGAGGGGCTTCTCCTTTTGCAGGGCGTCCCAGGCCTCCCTTATTTCCGCTTCCGGGTTCGGCGCCGGCTTGCCCCGCTTTTCCCGCAGCCGATCCAGGAGGCCGCGTACCGGCTCCTCCTCCCACCAGAGCTGTTCCCCGCTCAGTTCGAAGGGGATGCCGTGATCCTTCAGGGCCTTGACGACCGGGCTTGCCAGCGCCGCCGCCCGGAACAGCACGGCGCAGTCCCCCGGCGCGGCTGTCCCGGCATCCCCCGGCTTCGGGCGGCCGGCCGCGGCCCGGCGGTCGTCTCCCGCCGCCCCGCTGTCGATGGCGAAGAAGCCAGTCCCCCCTACCAGGGCGGCGATACTGCGGGCAATACCCTCGGCTTCGGCCTTTTCGGTGCCGTACCCGGAACGGGAGAGGCTTACCGCGCCCTCTTCCTGCCGGGCCGGGCCGGATCGCCCCTGCAGCGCGGCCCCCACAAGATGCCCCGCCGCGCCGATAATGGGGGCGGCGCAGCGGAAGCTTTTGCCCAGCTCGAAGCGTCCGGCCCCAGGGTAGTCCTCCAGGAACCTATCGATGAAGCGCTTGTCCGATCCCCGGAACCCGTAGATGGCCTGGTTGGGGTCTCCGATAAGCCAGAGGCTTCGCCGCCCCGGATCCGGCCCCTCCGCGCCCTCCCCCTGAGGCGCCAGAAGCCGGATCAGCGCGTACTGGGCAAAGTTGATATCCTGGTACTCGTCCACAAAGATATGCCGGTACCGATCCCGGTAATAGGCCAGAAGATCCTTGCGGGCCAGGAGAAGCCGCGCCAGCCCGGCGGGGAGATCCTCAAAATCCAGCAGCCCTTCCGCCCGGAGGCGGCTCCGGTAGCGCTCGTAGAGAGCTTCCATCTCCGGTATCGCCGCCGGGAACTCCCCTTCCGGGGGAAGGATCGGCGCCTTCCCCAGTTTCGGCTCCTTTTCACCGGGCAGGAGGAGGTATCGTTTCCGCTCTTCGATGTATGCGCCCAGCCGCTGGGGCCGGAGGGCCCTGCCGGAAGCGCCGGACGGATCCGCCGGGGCGCAGAGTTCCCGGAGCAGGGCCTCCCGTTCCCGTTCGTCCAGTATGCGGAAGTCCCCGGGAGTTCCCTGTTCCCGCAAAACGGCGGAACAGAAGGAGTGGAAGGTTGCCGCGCTCAGCCCCTCGATCCCGCGGGGGGCCATACGGGAGATCCTTTCCCGCAGTTCCGCCGCGGCCTTTACGGTAAAGCTCAGGGCCAGAATCGAGGCCGGATCCGCCCCCCCGGCAAGGAGCCGGGCTATCCGCGCGGCCAACAGGGCGGTCTTGCCGGTTCCCGGCCCGGCTATAACCAGCGCCTTTTCGCCCTGGTAAGACGCCGCCCGCTCCTGATCCCGGTTCAGGGTAAAGACAGCGGGAAGGGCCGGGGCCGGAGGGGAAGCTTCGGCGGCTTTTCCCTTTTTCGGCCTCCGGTTCCCCGCCCTGCCCCCCGCCGGATTCCCCCCCGCGCTTTCCTTCGGAAACTC
>JAIRRU010000109.1 GCA_031255815.1 Treponema sp.
GTGGTCAAGGTGGCGCTCCTGGTTCCCGAGATTTACCTCCTCTTTGTCTGCCCGGCGGCCTGCGGCCGCCACGGCGCAATCGCCGCCATTGAACAGGGATACCGGAAAAGGATCGGCTATCTCTGCATCAGCGATAACGAGATAGTCCTGGGGGACTACGAGGCCGAGATTGAAAAGGCCGTGCGGGATCTTATGGCCAGGGTAAAACCCCGGCCCCGGGCCCTTATGATCTTCGTAAGCTGTATCGACGACCTTTTAGGAACCGATCATACCGCCGCGCTGGCGCGGATGGAGGCGGAACACGGCGTCCCCGTTAAACTGGCCCGGATGAACCCCATCAGTATGGCGGGAAAACTGCCGCCGGGAATCCGGGTTCAAAAATCGATGTACGAGTTTCTTGAAAAACCAGCTGAGAAAGACCGGGGGATCATCCTTCTCGGGGCCTACCGCCCCCCGAGCCAGACATCGGAACTGGGAAAGCTGCTCGGCCATTACGGTTTCGGCCCCATCAGGCATCCTGAATACTGCGCCGATTTTGAGGCCTTTAAAGAAATGTCCCGAAGCGCCGCCGCCATAGTTGTCCGGCCCGAGGGCCGGGCCGCCGGAGAGGATCTGGACGGGCGGCTGGGGATTCCCTCCCTCCGGTCTTTTATGGCCTACGAGCGGGAAACCGTCATGGAGCGCTACCAGCGTCTTATCGCCTTTCTGGAGGATCTGGACGGTTCCGGCGGCCCCTCCCTCCGGGGAGAAAAGGCGGAAGCTTACTTCCGCCCCTTCCGGGAAAGGATAGAGGAACAGGAGCGGGAAGCCCGCGCTGTTCTGGGGGACGCCCGGGTCGCCATTGATTCAACGGTAAGCATCGCCCCCTTTAACCTGGCCCTGGCCCTGGTTAAGTCGGGGATCAACGTGAACAGGATCTACAGCTCCCAGCTTCCGGAATTCGAAAGGCCGAGCCTCCTGGAACTGGCAAAGTACAAGGGGGATATCCTGGTTTCAAACCCCGTCCATATACGGAAATACGGCCCCCGCTCGGCCCGGGCTTTGGCGGAGATCGCCGTAGGCTTTGAGGCGGGTTACGCCACCGCCGCTCCCGTTACCGCGCCCCTGGCCTTCGATGAACAGATGTACGGCTTCGAGGGCTACGCCAGGGTTCTGGAAACGCTGGTTCGCTGCGCCCGGGAAGGCGCTTCGGATCTGCGGCAGCAGGTTCGGGATTACGGCCTGGTCGTTTAAGACCTGCGGGTCTTGAGGAAATAAACATGAGTCAATTGTTATACCATCTGCCGCCTCTTTCCCCGGATTACTCCGGCGTGGCGTCGGTGTTTCACGATCTCGGCGCCCTGACGATCATCCACGACGCCGCGGGCTGTACCGGCACCTATACCGGCTACGACGAACCCCGGTGGTTCGGCAGTTCCAGCCCCACCTTCAGTTCGGGGCTGCGCGATATGGACGCCATCATGGGCGATGATGAAAAACTCCTGGGGAAAATAACGCGGGCGCTGGAATACACCGGAGCTCCCTGCGTAAGCATCATCGGCAGCCCCGTCCCCATGGTGATCGGCTTTGATTTCAAAGGTTTCGCCTCCCTGGTGGAACGCCGGACCGGGCTTCCCGCCTTCGGCTTTCCCGCCACCGGCCTGGAGTATTACGATCAGGGCCAGGAAGACGCCTACCTTGCCATTGCCAAACGGCTCCTCAACGAGCGTCCGGCCAGATTTGAGCGCGGCGTCAATATCCTGGGCGCGTCGGCCCTGGATGACCTGGACAAGGCCTCCCTGGATGTTCTGGAAAGCCTGCTCGGCCAGGCGGGGCTGGAACGGCTGGCCGTTTGGGGCGCCCGCTCTCCCCGGAAAGAAATTGAGGAATCCGGCGGCGCGGCGGCCAACTGGGTGATCACGGCGGCGGCCATCCCCCTGGCCCGGTATTTGAAAGAACGCTTCGGCACCCCCTTTGTGACGGGGCTTCCCGTCGGGGCAGGGGAGTGGGAGCGGATCCGCTCGGGCCTCTGCGCCGCCGCGGAGGGGAGGGCGCCGAAACGGATCTTCCCCCCCGTGGCGGAGGAACCGGGGGAAAAGAAACTGCTGATTGCCGGAGAGGCCCTCTTCGCGTCTTCCCTCCGGGCCTATCTCGAAACCGAGTGCGGAACCGGGCCGGTCCGTATCGCCAGCTTCTTCACCCGGGGGACGGAGCTTTTCCGTTCCGGAGATCAGCTCTTTATCACCGAAGATGACGCCCGCCGGGCCTTTTCCGACAGGAACCTTGAACGGGTAATTACCGATCCCCTGATGGGAGATCTCTTCCCCGGGGAACAGGCTCCCCGCCTGATCCCCCTCCCTCACCGGGCGGTTTCGGGCCGTCTCTACAACGAAAGCCGCTCCCGTTTTTTCAATGCCTCCCCCTTCCCGGCCGGGCTGTAAAAGCCCGTTCGCGGTAAAACAACAGCAGGCGGAACGAAAAAGAGGGTTCCGCCTGCTGGTATCTTGCTTGGGCTGATAGTAATGATAAAGGGATAGCCGCTAACCGCACGAACACCACGAACTTTTACCTCGAAAACCTCGGTACTTCATCTCAATTTCCTTGAGTCCGAGGGGTTTTTAACCCGCTTTAGTGCGGTTCGTGCCCTTCGCGGTTCAATTTTTATAACTTTTTTATCCGCCTTTTGAATCCGGGACTGACTACTAACAGCAGTTTTACATAACTACGGATAGCCGCGGATCGCCTGAAGGGGGCCTGCCGTACTTCGAGTCGCGGGGGGTTACCCGTATGCGTTTGCTTTACAAATAATATAATTACCGCAAAGCCAGAGAAGCCGAAAAGGAAAGAAGAAGTTTTTCTCTTAAAAAACTTATTTGCCTTCTTCGGCTTCGCGGATAAATATTAGACTTGTTCGATAACCAACCGGGTTATCGA
>JAIRRU010000120.1 GCA_031255815.1 Treponema sp.
ATCTGCAACGACGGCTGGGAACACACCGTATCGGACATTATCACCCTCCACGACTACGAGGAAAGGGGGGAGGATTTCCTTGATCGCTACGGAAAACATCTGGAAGAGATACTGCAAAACCTTATCAGCCACAACAAATTAAGATCCGCTTTTGCCGGCGGGTTCTCCTACCGGGGGCAGCCAATTATCATAAGCGAATTCGGCGGCATCGCCTTTAGCAACCGGGGAGAGGGCTGGGGTTACGGCAACAAGGTGTCTTCCCCGGAAGAGTACATCAGGCGGTTCGACAGCATTACTACCGCGATAAAAAAACTGGACGCGGCGGCGGGTTTCTGCTACACCCAGGTAACGGACGTTCAGCAGGAGGTAAACGGCATCATGGACGAGGAAAGGAACTTTAAAGTTGATCCGGAAATTCTGCGGGAGATAAACCTTCGGAAAGCGGGAAACCTGCATTAGCGGTTTTGCGGGGTATCCGTGAGAAAACGCATAAGCCGGGAGACGGACTACGAATAATATCTTTGTTCTATATTGCTGAATATCAAAGGAATACGGAGGCGGGGCATGAAGGCAAGACCGGATCGGGAAGGCTTTATAACAAACTGGCTTATTTCGGGCCCCAAGGCAGAGAGCTTTGTCATTGACAATCCCTTTGACGATCAGTTGCAATTTGAAAAATATATGCGGAGCGTGCTTCGGGACGATGCCGCGCCGGTTCCCCCCCAGGCTCCCCTTCCGGGGGAACAATCCGGCCTTGGCCTGCCCTGGCGCTACAGCGGCGGCGGCAGCCGTTACGTGGATCAGAGCTTTTTTTACCACAATCCTGCCAGGGTTGAACTCTACGGCTATACGGAACTGATCGTCCCGGAGGATTGCCAGGCAGCGGCGGCCCTCTTTACCTACGGAGCGCTGGATCTCCTGTTAAACGGGGAGCCGGTCTGCCGGGTTGAACGGCCGGTTTACAAGCCTATCATCCGGAAAGCCCTGAGCCTCAATCTGAAAAAGGGGAGGAATTCTCTCTTCGTGCGGCTGCAGAATCTGGGAGTCCGGGATACACGGAATATCTTTGCCCTCTGTCTTCCCGGCGCTCCGGATACCCTGGAAATTACCCTGCCGGGGCCGGACGGAGAGGGGATCCTTGCCCTGGACGCGGCCCTCCGCTCGGTTATATGCGACGGGGACACCCTTATCCTGCCTCATGAGACGCCGGGCCGGATATGGGCGGAGCCCGCGGGTAATACCCAGGGTAACAGGGTAAAGCTGCCGCCGGGAACCCGGAGGGCCCTCGTTATTGGGGAATACGGAAGCTGCCGTTTGGAGCGGATCATCGAGGTGTTGGAAAACATTACCCCGTCTTGGGCGGATCCCGCCAAGTCTGAGGAGGAACGCCGGAAGGATATGATCCGCCGCATCGGGGCGAATAAAAAGCCGGATAACCGTTTTGAGATCCTCAGTATTCTGGCCCGTTACGCCCTGGGGGAACAAAGCGGGGAGGACAGGGCGGGGATACTCCGAAGCTTGGAACATATTGATGAGTGTTCCGATTGTTCTGACTTTATCGCCGCGGGATTGATCCGGCTGGTAAAAAAGTACCCCCTGGAAGAGGAGATCCTCGAAAAGATCCGGCGGAGTTTCCTTAACTACCGCTTCTGGATGGACGAGCAGGGCAGCGACGGGATGTGTTTTTGGAGCGAAAACCACGCCCTCCTGTTCCACGGCGCGCAGACCCTGGCGGGGGCCATGTACCAGCAGGATCTTTTCCCCCGCAGCGGCCGTACCGGACGGGAGCAGGAAGAACTGGGAGCCCGGCGCTGCCGGGAGTGGCTGGAGGATGTTCTGGCCCAGGGCTTTGAAGAATTTCTCAGTTCCGGTTATATGTGCGTTACCATCGGAGCCCTGCTCAACCTGGCGGATTTCGCCCCGGAACCTCTGGCGGGCTTGGCGGTCAAGGCTGCGGACAAACTCCTGGAACAGCTCTGCCGCCACGCCTTTAAGGGTACGGTAATAGGCCCCCAGGGAAGGGTCTACCGGGACGTGATCTTCCCCTTCCTCCAGGGAACCCAGTCCATTTTACATTACCTTAACCCCGATACCCCCTGCGCGGAAAATGACTGGCCGGTATTTTTCGCAAGCTCAAAATACCGGCCTCCGGAACACCTGCGGAAGCTTATGGACGCGGAAATTTCCGAATCTTACCCTTGCGGGAACGGGGAAATTGTCCTCCACAAACAGAAAAGCTTTATCCTTAGTTCGGCAGCCTCTCCCCGGAAAGACCCGGGCTTAAGCTGGCGGAACATCAGCTTTGACGACAAGCCCGATCGGGGCAGTTACCGGTATACCAAATCCCTCAACGAGCGTTTCCACGGAACCACCGATTTCCGCCCCGGTGTTTTTGGCTACCAGCAGCATTTCTGGTACGGGGCCTTGAATGCCGAATGTATTGTTTTTACCAATCTTCCCGGAGGAGACCGGGACTCCGGCACTATGCGTCCCGGCTACTGGTACGGGAACGGCGTCTTCCCCGCGGTAAAGCAGGAGCGGAATGTCCTGGGGGCGATTTACCATATCCCCGAAACCTACCCCATCCGCTTTACCCATCTCTTTTTTCCCGCCCTCAAATTCGACGAATACCGGCAGGAAGGCCGCTGGATCTTTGGCCGGAAAGACAAAGCCTGGCTTGGAATCTGGTGCGCTACGCCTCTGGAGTGGCACGACGACATGCTCAGCCGTTGCGAGCTGCGGGCCTACGCGGACAGAACCGCCTACCTCTGTGTTTGTTCCGGCCAGGAAAAGGAAGCTTCCTTTGAAGCCTTTACCGCCGCCTGCCGGGGGGAGGAACCCTGCTTTGACGAGGGGCGCATGATCCTTTCCTATACGGGCGGTTTTTCCCTGCGTTACGCCGCCCACTTTGATCAAAGCCAGTATATTTAAGATCCGTCCCTAATGCAGACGCATTAAGGACGGATCCTATTTAGCCCGCAAAGCCGGATATTTGTTCCTTTCGGAACAGCCTCAAATATCTCTTCATTTTGTAAAATTTTGCAAAGAAAAAGCCGAAAAGAAAGTATAGCCATGTTACACGGAAAAAAAACCGGGAAAACCCCGATCGTAAGTACAATTATAGCGGCCTTTTGCCTTATCGTTTATATCGCCGCCCTATCCTATGCCGCCCTGATGATATTCGACAGTGTAAACGAGCGGCGGGTTATAGCGGAGGAAGAATTCGACCGGATTACGGACCTGGCCTCCTACACCGGGGCCTCGGGTTTTATGGATGAATCATTCATCCGAACCATCCAGGACGCGGTGGAAAATTCCTTTACCCTGCTGGGGGTGATCATCTCAGGCCCCAACGGGGAACAATCTTTCGAGCGGGAAAGGGGGACGGTTATCTCCTGGAGCAACAATTCCCCCCGCTTCAAAACCGGTTTTGGAATAACATACCCTCCCCGCCACATGCCTCTGCGGATCGAAGGGCAGCGGAACGTGAATATTCAGGCGGTGTCGGGTTACATTGATTACGATCAGTGCGTAAAAATTCTCAAACAGACCCTGTTGGCGATACTGGCCGCCCTTGCGCTGGCCTTTTTTACCCTTCTTATCGAAACGGTGCTGCTTAAAAACCGGAAGCCCGCCGCCCGGGCCGCTCCGGCCGCCCCTCCGGTTAGCCCGGCCGCCCCTCCCTCCCCCCCTCCGGCCCAGGAGGAAGCAATCGAGGATCTGGTGACCGGAGAGGATCTGTTTGCCGATGTCGAAAATTCGATAAAGGGGGAAACCGGAAAAGACCGGGACGAGGATCTTCCCGGCCCGGCCCTTGACCCCGCGGAGGAACGGCTTGAAGACGAGCTGCGCAGTTCCGCCCTGGCGGGAAACGATCTGGTCTACATGGTTATCGGGGTAAAAGATTCGGTTCTTGGGGAAGATTCCCTCTACCAGGCCGTCACCCGGACTACCTTGAAATTCTTTAGCCACCGGGATCTGATCTTCAAAAAAGACGGGGATCGTATCGCGATTATTTGCCCGGATACGGGTCTGAACGATGGTTTTGCCCAGTCGGAAGATATCTACTACCATCTGCGGAAAGGCGACGTAAAAGGCATTCCCGACGACACGGACATCCGCATCGGGCTCAGCTCCCGGGCGGAACGGTCTATCGGGGCGGAACGGCTCATGTTTGAGGCGGAAGAAGCCCTGCGCCGTGCCGGGGAAGATCCGGTATCCCACATCGTGGCCTTTAAGAGCGATCCGGAAAAGTACCGCGAATTCATTCAGACAAAAGGGCTTGAAGCTTCCTGACAGCCGGAAAAACCGCCGCCGCGCCTCATAGCTTGCTTGG
>JAIRRU010000034.1 GCA_031255815.1 Treponema sp.
GGATCCTAATTCCGGCCCAGGCCCAGGTAGTAGATTTCAAACGATTCCCGCCGGCAGGCGGCGGGTTTGAAGGATCTGGCGGTCTCAAAGAGTTCGCGGATTCTTTTGAGAAGCCCGGCGGTATCCCCGCCCTGGAATACCTTGAGTACCAGGTTGCCCCCCTTTTCCAGGGCCGTTTCCCCGTAATAAAAGGCCGCCTCCGCGAGTTCCAGGGAACGGAGGGTGTCTATCTGCCGGTTCCCCGTGGTAGCGGGGGCCGCGTCGCTCATCACCAGGCGGTAGGGGGCGTGGGAAAGGAGGCTGCTCCGGGTTTCTTCCGCCCGGATATCCCCCTGGATAAAGCGGAAGTTCTCCCCGTCGAAAAGCCCCCGGTCGTACTGCCGGGAGAGGGGGGAAAGATCCGCCGCCGCCAGAAAACCGCCCGCCGCCCGCCCGGCCTGCCCGGCACGATCGCCGCCGGATAATTTCCGCAGGGTGTAGAGGCTCCAGCTTCCCGGCGCGGCGCCCAGATCCAGGGCGCGGAAAGCCCTGCCCGAAGCGGGGATAAGACGGAATTTTTCGTCCATCTCTTTCAGTTTGTAAACGGAACGGGCGGGATAAGCCTCTCTCCGGGCCCTGAGAGTCCAGGTATCGGGCTTTTCGTAGTTTGCCATTTATGTTATATACCTTAACGTATGGATATGGAGTATACCCGCCGGCTTGGAAAGATTGAAGCGGTGCTGCAACACTGGCTTCCCGAACGGGCGGACGCTTCCTGGGCGGGCCGGGTGTTTCCCGGGCTGGGGGGCAGCGTACCGGAAAACTGTCTGGAAAGCCTTGCCGGCCCCGACCGGGATCTTTTAAGCCGGGGGGGGAAGCGCTGGAGGCCCCTGCTGATGCTGCTGGTCTGTGAGAGCCTGGGGGGCGGCCAGGCGGCCCTGCCCCTGGTTCCGCTGGTGGAATTCTGCCACAACGCCAGCCTTATCCATGACGATATCGAAGACAATTCCGACCAGCGCCGGGGCAAGCCCGCGGTGCACCTGATCTACGGCCTTGACGCCGCCATCAATTCGGGAGCTTTTTTTTACTTCCTCCCCCTGGCCTGCCTCGACGGCTGGGAGGCTCCGGCGGCGCAGAAGGAAAGGGTTTTTTCGGTTTGGGGGGAGCACATGCGGCGGCTCCACCTGGGGCAGGCCATGGACATCCACTGGCACCGGAATTTTGAATCCCTCCCCGGCATTGAGGAGTATTACACCATGTGCGGCCTCAAAACCGGCTGTCTCGCCCGGCTTGCCGCCGCGCTGGGCGTCCTCGCGGCGATCCCCGGCGGGGAAACCGCGGATAGGGACAGGAGGGATCGGGCGGTGCTTGTCCTGGGCGAAGCCGCGGAAAAACTGGGAATAGGCTTCCAGATCCTGGACGACGTAAAAAACCTTACTACCGGGCTCCCCGGGAAGAAGCGGGGCGACGACGTGGTGGAGGGGAAAAAGAGCCTGCCGGTGCTGCTCTACCTTCACGGGGCGGGGAAAAAAGCCGGATCTTCCCGGCAGGGGGACGGCAAGGAACGGGGGAAACTGGTGGCCCGCTGTTTTACCGGGGCCAGGGAGGGAGGCGCTTCCGCCCCGGAGGTGGAGGAACTTATCGCCGAGCTGGAGGCCGCCGGAACCCTGGAAGAGGCCCGGGAGAAAGGGCTCGCGCTGATCCGGGATGCCGGAGCCGTATTCTCCGGCAATTCGGCCGGGGCCGTTCCCCTGGAGGAAGAAGGGCGGCTCCTCCTCGCGGGCCTTACCGATCTTATCAGCTAGAGCAAATGGACGACATGCTGGAAGCGGAAATATGGACCGTTGCGCGGACTTTCCAGGGGAACGCGGTGCTTCTGCGGCCCCTGGGTTCGGATACGGTGGTGCCTGTATTCATCGGCCAGCTGGAAACCCAGCCGATCCTCCTGGGGCTGGGGGATGTCAAGGTAAAGCGCCCCCTTACCAGCGATCTTTTTCTTGAAATTTTACGGCGCCTGGGCTGCGCCCTTTTCCGGGTGGAGCTGCACGAAATCCGGGACAATACCTTTTACGCCCGGCTGCTCCTTTCCGGGCGGGGATACTCCGAAGCAAAACCCCTCATCCTGGATTCCCGGCCTTCCGACGCTTTTGCCCTGGCGGCCCGCTGCAAATGCCCGGTCTATGTGGCCCCTTCGGTGCTGGAAAAAGCGGGCGTTCCGGCCGAATTGATTATCGAGGAAACCGGCTCCATCGGAATGGGGGCAGGGATGTCCCCGGACGGCAACGATTTGGGCTCCTCCATCAAAACGAAACGCCGCAAACTCCAGGCCGAGCTGGACGAAATGGTGGCCAGGGAAGAGTACGAGCGGGCGGCGGAAATTCGGGATCTTATCGCCCTGCTGGACAAGGAACTCAGGGACGGCAAAAAAGGGGAAGAGCCGTAAACCTTAAAGGCCGGGGCTTTGAAGGCAGCGGCGGTTTCCTGAGCCTGTTCCAAAACACGCCCGGAGGGAACCGGAAGGAAACTTCGTTTTCGGCGAAGCATAATTTTTCTCAATTGCCAAACCGGAAGAGCCGATATAAAATGTAACTAATAAATATTTCCGGAGAAAAAAAGTGAGGGTACAGCGACTTGGCAATAAGCGGGGTTTTTGGGGGCTGGGGATGCTCTTGTTTACAGGGTGCCTCCTCATTTCCGCACAGCTTTTCCCCCTAGCCCAAGGGAGGCTGCGGGGCAAACCGGCGGCCATCGAATCGGGCATGGGCGGCATGGCCTACCCGGAGAACAGTTTGGAAGCGATGGAAATAGCTATCGGGGAAGCCGATCCCTCCCTTATCGGCCTTCCCGAACCCGAGTCTTTCTCCAGACCGCGGGTGCTCCTCCACAGTTCCTACCGGGTGGAAAAGGGCGACATGATCGGCGACCTGGCCCTGAAATTCGGCCTTAACCAGGACACCATCATCTCCTACAACGCCGTCAAAAACACCCGGCTCCTGCAGATAGGCCAGGTGCTGAAAATACCGAACCAGGACGGAATTCTCTATACCGTAAAAAAGGGCGACAGCCTGGAGAAGATTGCCGAAGATCACCAAAGCGATACGGAGGCCATCCGCACGGTAAACGAGCTTTTCTCCGACACGATCCACCCCGAAACCGTGCTGTTCATCCCCAATGCCCGGCTTGACTGGGTGAACCTGCAGGAAATAAACGGCGACCTCTTTATCTGGCCCCTGTCGGGACGCCTTACTTCCAACTACGGCTTTCGGGCGAATCCCTTTACCGGGGTCCGGCAATTCCATACGGGCATAGACATCAGCGCCGGGGCGGGCACCCCGATCCGCGCGGCGATGTCCGGCCGGGTTACCTTTGCCGGGTGGAGCGACGTTTTCGGAAACTACGTGGTGGTAAGCCACCATTCCGGATACCGCACCCTCTACGGCCATATGAGCGTTATCCGGGTGAAAAACGGCGCCCTGGTCGGAACCGGCGAACGGCTTGGAGACGTGGGCAGCACCGGCCTCAGCACCGGCCCCCACCTGCACTTTACCGTCTACAAAAACGGCGTTACGGTGAATCCCCGGACGCTGATGAAGTAACTTTCGAAACAGTATTTGTAAGCGCGGCTTGGCCTGCAGGCCCGGCCGGCCGGCTGCCGTCCAACACCGAATCTACCAGCTTCTTGAATTCCCGATCCAAAGCCTGCTCAGTTTTTCTGTCATCTTTAAAGGCGTTGCCGCTTATGTAGTGGAGCCCTTCCCGTTCCTCGATGATCTGCGGCCCGGCGGGGTCGTTCCGGGCTCCGCCGTCCGGCGAGCTATCGGGGATGGTTTTAAGGAGGGTAAGCTCCCGGAACTCGTCCAGGAAGAAGGGGCGGTAAATATAAGACAGGCCGCCGGGGTTGTCCAGTTCTTCAAGTCCGGTTTCGCTGACAACCGCAAGCTCCTCTAATTCTTCTTCCCCCTCATCCCCGAGGAGCCGCTGGAAATTTTTTTTTTCAGCTTCCGGGCCCGCGGAAGGGGCGGCGCCGTCCGAACCGGGATCGCTCTGATCCGGCCCGGCAGATAAGCCCTCGCCTTCCGCCTCTCCCCCAGGCTCAAAGCTCATAACATCGAAGGGCGAGGCAATGTCCAGATCCATCGTAAGATCGTCGCCGGATTCCTCTTCCGGGGGGGAATCGGCGAATTCTATCTCGCTGGCAATCTCGTCTATCCGGGCGCCTGTCATGGGAGTACCGGCCGGGCTTTCTTCGGGGGCTTCCTCTTCAAGCTCTTCCAGTTCCCCGGGCTCCTCATCGGATTCCTCGGCTTCTTCCGGGTCAGGCGCCGCAATGGCGCTATCTTCGGCCCCCTCCGGCCTTTTGGCAAGGTTCTCCAGCACCATGCCGCCGTTTTCCCCCGGCTCGTCCAACTCTTCCAATTCTTCCGGTTCTTCAATTTCTTCCAATTCGTCCGTTTTTTTCTCCATTTCCTCTAACTCCTCAAGCTCTTCCAATTCTTCTAACTCTTCCAATTCTTCCGGTTCCCCAGTCCCGGCGGGGGGCTCCGGAACGGATCCGGGTTTTTCATCCGCGGGGGAGGGGGCGGGAAGCGGCGCGGGGCCGGAACCCTCCGCGGAGGGACGGAGGATGCGTTTCAGCATCTCTTCCAGCTTTCTTTCGTTCGCGCCGAAGCCGTTCCGGGCTCCGCCGATGATGGAGATCAATTCGTCCCAGGATCTGTCGATCAGCCCGTCCAGCTCCCCGCCCTTGGTTTTAAGCCCCCGCTTTAACTCCGAACGGATCTCCTCCCGGCGGCGTTCCAATTCCCGGCCCCAGCGGTTTCCCTCCGTTTCCTCCACGGAGTGTTCCAGCAGGGCAAGGCGCAGCCCTTTAATCCGGTTTTCCGCCACCGTTACCGGGTCTTGCCGGAGGTTGAAAAAAAGAAAAACCAGCAGGAAAACGGTGAAGAAAAAGGAGGCCAGAAGGATCATCTTCATGGCCGGGGAGACGGCAAAGAGGCTTTCGTCCAAGAGGATTCCGGTAAAGATGCCCCCGGTTTTGGCGGAGACAAGAACCAGGGAGACCGGGGCCTCCCCGGAGACCAGGCGCGCCGGGCTCAGGATGCCTTCGTTCCAGACCGAGGCGATAAGGGGGGCCAGGGCCTGTTTTTCCCCGGGCGGAATACCCAGCACGAAACCGCCGGGCCCGGCCATTACAGACACATTGTCCCGCATCTTTACCAGCCCCTCCCGGATAAGCCGCTCGCTTACCGCCCTGACGGAAAGGTAAAAGAGGGCGGAACCCCGGTACACGTCCTGGGAATCGTAAAAGGGAAAGGAGAAAATGAGCCGTTCGCCGGCCTCGTCGAAGACGATCTTGTTTCCGTCCTGGCCGGAAACCGCCACCTCGCTAAAGGGAAGATCCTGGCCCCCGTTGTTGTAGGCCTGGTAAGCGACCGAATCCCGATCCTGCCGCAGGATATCCCCGGAACTGGTTGAGAAATGGATACGGCTGCCGCCTAAATCGACAAAACGCACCGCCTGCAAACCGCTCTGGGACTCCAGTATGGTTCCGTATATCCGGCTGCGCTCAAATATGTCTTCCGCCCGCTGATTCAGGGCGAAACTGTTCCGCACCGGGGCTTCCGCCAGGCTTGCGGCAAAACGGGCCTGGAGTTCGGAAAGGAAAATTCCGATAGCTTCGGCGTCTTCCCCGATCCGGCGGCTGGAGGAACGGGCAACCGAAGGGTTATAAAAGCGGGCTTCGATAAGGCCGAAAAGATCCGTATAGGCAAGAACGGCGAATCCGGCAAAGAGGAGGATGGAAACAAGAAAACTAACAGCCATTTTAAAGGAAATATTCACCGTTTTCAAACTCTGTTCCCAGTATAACCCAAAAACCGAACTAAACAAAGGGTTGGGGCCCGGCGGCCCCTTCCAAAATTTCAGCTTTTGGAACAAGCTTAAAGGAAGCTTTGAAAATCGCCGGGAGGACAAAAATTTACGAAACCGAAGAAAAACCGAAACGGGCGTTTCTGGTAAGCCTTTACGACGCCAGACCCGCCGGAGGAAGCGCTCCGCCTTCCCCCGCGGAGGGGAGCCGGGAGGAGGCGGAGTCCCTGTCCGGGGAACTTGCCGGGCTTGCCGGCGCCCTGGGGCTGGAAATCGCCGCCCGGGAAATTATTCCAGTTCGGGAAAGGTCGCCCGGATACGGCGTGGGAAGCGGCAAGGCCCGGGAACTGGCGGAAAGGGCCGGGGAGCTTGAAGCCGACTGCTTTGTGTTCGACTGGGATCTGAGCCCTTCCCAGCAGCGGAACTGGGAAACCCTTAGCGGACTGTCCGCGATGGATCGTCAGGAGCTTATCATCCGTATCTTCGCGGACAGGGCCCTGAGCCGGGAGGCCGAACTCCAGGTAAGGCTGGCGGAACTGAACTACGCCCTGCCCCGGCTTAGCCACAAGTACATCGACCTTTCCCGCCAGCGGGGCGGGCGCTACGGCACCAGGGGTTCCGGGGAAACCAGGCTGGAAACGGATCGGCGGCAGCTGGAACAGCGGATATACCGGATAAAGCGGGAACTGGAAGAAGTGCGCCTGCAGCGGGAGATCCAGCGGAAGCAAAGGGAACGCCAGGGTATCCCGGTCTGCGCCCTGGTGGGCTACACCAACGCGGGGAAATCTTCCCTGCTTAACGCCCTTACCGGGGCGGGGGTTCCGGCGGAAGACAAGCTCTTTGTTACCCTGGACGCCGTTTCCCGGCGCCTTGAGCTGCGGAAGGGCTTTTCCATACTCCTGACGGACACGGTGGGTTTTATCCGCAGGCTTCCCCATACCCTGGTAGACGCTTTCCGCTCTACCCTGGAAGAAGCCGCCAGGGCGGATCTTTTGATCCACGTTCTGGACGCGGCGGATCCGGACATTCACCGCTACTACGAAACGACCCTCTCCGTCCTGGAGGAACTGGGGGCGGGCCAGGTTCCCCGGATCGACGTGCTGAACAAGATCGACCGCCTGGCGGCCTCCGCCGAACCGGGCCTGCCGGCTCTGCTGAGCAGGTATCCCGGCGCGGTGGCCCTCAGCGCCCGGACGCCGCCTTCCGGCCCCGCTTTTCCGGGAAACCAGGGGGGGCTGGAGGAACTCCGCGCCCGGATAGGGCAGATCCTTGCCGCCGGGGCTGTCCGCTTCCGCTTTCCCCTGGACCGCCCGGATCTGGCAAGCCTGCTCCACCGCCAGGGCCAGGTAATTTCGGAAACCTGGGAGGCGGATCACATCGCGCTTGAGGCCCGGGTGGACGGAAGGCTTTCGGGACAGCTTAAAAGCTACGCGGCGGACTAATCCAGGGGAAGGCTTATGCGGTTTATCACGTTCAGTTTCATCTTATCCGGCAGTTTGGCCAGAAACCCGATGGTTTCCTCCAGCCCCTCGGCGCTGTCGCCGGAGGCGTCGATGAAGAAGCGGTAGGGTTCTACCTGCAGGGCCTTTCCAATCTTCTCAATCAGTTTGAGCGAGGGAAAACGCCGGCCTATCTCTATCTCTCCAATGTAGCTAATAGCGGTATCGCACAATTCGGCCAGGCGGAACTGGGATATTCCCCGCTCGTGCCTGAACCGTCTTAAATTAAAGATAAATATCTGCTTTAAGTCCATTGATTTTAGGCTAATTGCCAATACAGGGACTTGACAATTGGCAATATGACGTGGTTTTATTAGCAATAAGATGATATTACGATTGTTTGTTCCGGGCGGCGGGTTGTTGCGGAAGGCGGCGGGAAAGGGCCTGCCGATCCCGCGGGTAAAACGCTCCGGAAGGGCGGGCCTGTTGATCGCCTGTAAGGAGGGGCAAGGTTAAGGGCGGGACGCGGGGCGGCCGTTTTCAGAAACCGATCCATGCCAGCGTGTTTTGGACTGGTTTGACATTCTAAAATAAGAGGAACCCCGGCGGCGGTGTGGTTCTTGCCGGAATTTGCCGCAGCCGGGGCCGTGAATACGCGAAAATCATAGACCCTCCGGGCTATGGTTTTCAATATGCGCGGATCCTCTTTATTTTCCGGCGGTTCAGGCTGCCGGGCCGGGGCCTGGCCCCGGTAAAAAATTTATAGGAGGACTCTTATGTCAAAGAGTATCCGTGCGGGCGCAATTTTATTGCTGGTATTTGCCTTTGGATTCGCGGCCTGCGAGGGGCCGATCGGCCCCGCGGGGGCGATTGGAGAAACGGGGGCGGCCGGAATAGACGGCGCGGCCGGCCCGCAAGGGCCGCAAGGTTCTGACGGGACGGACGGGACGGACGGGCAGAATGGCGCGGCGGGGGCTAAAGGCGAGGATGGCCGGCCGGCCTTTCCCAACGGCGTATCCTTAAGCTCCATAGTGGAAGTGGGGGGCAGTACCAAGTGGGTAGATATTACCACAGTGGCAAGTATTGACCCGACCGAATTTTTTACCTTCAGCAGCGGAACCATTGACGGGACAAGCGATCTTGGCGTGCTGGAAATGGACACTGACAACGCCGCTTACGCCTACAGCTTCGAGGAAACCGGCCCTAATACAGGATACCTGCTGGTTGACCTGCCGGACGACGGGGACTGGTCCCTGGTCCGGGTTGCGGCCTATACCTTTAACCGGGGCGCGGGAACCCTGACCTTCGCCGATGTGGAGGGCATTGGAACACCGACCTTTGGAGGGGGAGAAATCTATGCCGTAGACAATTCTTCCTCCCTGGCCCTCACCGACGGCACCTATTCCTACACGAACGGCAGCGGTATAGAGATTGATAAAGCGAGCGGCGATACTGCCAAAGGATCCTTTGTGGTTGCCTTTGGTGGCGCTGGTACGGTTGATTTCTCCGATACCGAGAGCATCTTTGGGGATCTTGCGGATGAGAGCGGCGTTACCATCGCCTGGCTGGGGAATACCCTTTACGGTATAACCACGAGTAATAATGTTGTTTCGCTGGATTCTCTTGGCGAGCTGAGCGCTGACAAGTTCATCCTTGGCGGGAATAGCTTTGAACTGCGGAATGTGCCGGCTGACTTGCTAAACGCGGGTGCTGCCTGGGCGCCCAAGAACGCAAATAGCGATGCTCTGAGCGACAATTTGACCGGCACCTTTAAGAACATCAAGTTTACCGGAACAGCCCCTGCCGGAACCCTGGCCTATGATACCAATGGTATTGGGAGC
>JAIRRU010000044.1 GCA_031255815.1 Treponema sp.
TGGAAATCCTCATGACCCCGGCAACCTACCTGGCGGTGCGGGCTTTAAAACGGAAAGAACATACCGATATATTTGATTACGGGGAAAAGTACAACCCTTTCCGCTTCCATTCCGCTTAAGGGGCGGCCGGCCCGCGGAAAATATGCACTGCCCGGTCTTCCCGGTACCAGCTAATTCAAAAAATTCCGAAAATATTCCGCTTGGGAACAAAAAATGGTATACTTTTCTAAGAGCCATCTGTGCCGGCCGGTCTTGCAAGTTTTTTGCGTAATGTCCCAACGGTATATGGGGGAAACCCCGATTAAACGGCTACTTAGCGCCTTTTAAGGAGATACCATTATGGATAAAGCGCTTGTTTTGTTTCCCGCGACTGAGGATTTTAAGCGCGGGCTTGCCGGAGCCCTGCCGGGCTATGAGTTTATATTCAACGAAGACGGGGACACGGGCAGGATAGAAGCCGGTAGCGCCGGGGATATTACCGTCATTTTCGGCAATCCCGGAAGGGATTTTATCGCCCGCTGCCCCCGGCTTAGGTGGATACAGCTTCAGTCCGCCGGGACTGACGGCTACATAAACGGCGAGCTGGGCCCGGAAGTGCTGCTCAGCTGCGCCAGCGGCGGCTACGGGCACGGGGTTTCCGAACACCTGGTGGCCCTAACCCTTCAAATTGTGAAAAAACTGCACCTCTACCGGGACGAGCAGAACCGGGGGCGCTGGCAGAACCGGGGGAGCGTGAAAAGCATCCTGGGTTCCACCGTGCTTGTGGTGGGCCTGGGGGATATCGGATCGGAGTACGCCTGGCGGATGAAGGCCCTGGGGGCCTACCTTATCGGGGTGCGCCGGACGGCCCGGCCCAAAAGCGACTATATGGACGAGGTCTACCTTACCGATCGGCTGGACGAGCTGCTTCCCCGGGCGGATGTTGTGGCGCTGATCCTGCCGGGGATTAAAGAAACCGAGGGGATCATCAGCCGGGAACGGCTTGCCAAAATGAAACGGGGGGCGGTTATCGTAAACGCCGGCAGGGGATCGGCCATCGATACCGAGGCGCTCTGCGACGCCCTGGAATCGGGGCAGATCGGCGGGGCGGGGCTGGACGTTACCGCGCCCGAGCCCCTGCCGGAAGGCCACCGGCTCTGGAAGCTCGAGGGGGCGGTAATCACCCCTCATGTCGCGGGGGGACGCAATATGCCCGAAACAGAGCGGCGCCTTATGGAACTCAACCTGGAAAACGCGGCCCGTTTCGCCAAGGGGGAACGGCTCCGGAGCCTGGTGGACATCAAAACCGGATACCGATCCCTCGTATAAAGACAGGCTCCTATGCGGGGCGCTCCCGGTTGTTCAGCATGACAAAGGCCGCAAGCCCCAATCCCAGAAACAGGGACATGACGAAAAAGGCGCCTTGAAAACCCAGGCGCTGATAGCAAAAACCGCCTCCCAGCGCGCCGCAGGCGCTGCCGACGGAAAGGAATATCTCGTGAAGGGCCAGGTTCTTCCGCGGGTTTCTGCCGGTGGCGCTGGAATAAAAGATGCTGTTACTGTAACAGCAGGAATTGACGAATCCGTAAAGGAAAGCAATAACAAAATAAAAACCGATGCGGCTTCCCGCCAGCACAAAGGCCAGGGCGCAAAAGACAAGGCCGCCCTGCACCAGGATAACCCAGCGCCGGTTGAAATGCCAGCGCGTAAAACGGGCAAGGACGGTAAACCCGATAAGCCCGGCCACGCAGCGGACGAAAAGCACCAGGCCGGCAGTCCGCTCGGTGTAGCCCAGACCGTCCCTGATATGGAGAGGCACAATATTGATAAGGATTCCCACGAAGAGGTTGGAAGAAACGGCCCCTATCCAGCCCCGGTAACGGTAGAGATCCATAAGCTTTTCCCGCGGGAGCTTAGGCCGGAGCCCCGCCGCGATCGGCGCGGCGGGCGGGCTTTTCCGGCCCCCGCTTTCAATGCCCGCGCCCCTTCCGGCGGCGGCGGGATCTTCCTCCGCCGGGGGAAGCTCCTCCGCAGGGGAGAGCCTCCGGATCCGGCGGAGCAGGAACAGGAGAAGCCCCAGAACCAGGAGGAAGCCCGTGTTAACCGCGAGAAAGTTTATCCGGCTGTCCCAGTGGTAAAGAGCCCCGGCGATAAGAGGCCCCAGCAGGTTCCCCGTCGTCCAGCTCCGGTTAAAAACGCTGATATCCCGGTTGAGCGCCTTTTCATCAAGGCCCTGGGTAAACCAGGCCATAAGGGGCGGCCAGTATAAACCGGTGCTTCCCTGGACAAGAATGTAACAAACCGCCACAACCCGGTAATCCCGAACCTGGCCCAGCAGAACTGAAGAAACAAAGGTAAGCGCCACCGCCGCGGGAATAACCCGCCACGGCCGGCCCTGGGTCCGGTGATAGATGCCGCAGCCCAGAAAATAGGCAGAGGAACCCATGGCCGCATAAGCGCCCACGCCTCCGGGGTTGAAGGAAAAACGATCCGTCAGAAGGTACACGAAAGAAAAGCTTAAAATGTTGGAGGAGAGGCTGTAAAGGAAGGAGCAGACAAAAAGCAGATGGTTCTTTTTCATACCGTTAAAGCCATGAGGCCGGAGCACCTTCCTGCGGCATCGTAGCATATCCGGGCATGACAAGACCAGGGGGAGGAGGCGCGGGAACAGCGGAAGGGAAACGCGGGAATTTTGCCGGAAATTCCGGCAAGCCTGCTTAGGCTAAAAACATGGGCAAAAGGGCAGCTGCGAAATACACTAACACCGCGAACTTTTACGCCGATAGCCCCGGCTTTTTAACCGGCTTTTGTCAGGATTTCTGGTGTCCGGAAAGTTTTGGAGTAAAGTTAGTGCGCTCCGCACCCTCGCGGCGAAATTTCCCGGCGGCCCGGTAAACCGGAATAACACGATGCTTACCGGGCATTTTGGCGCAGGCAAGGCGCTCTCAATGCCCTCTATTGACAGGATTTAAACCGCTTTATACACTCCCCCCCACGGAGGATATCATGAAGAAAATGCTTTTTGCCGCGGTCTTTTTAATGGCCGGTTTATCCATCTTCGCTTATGACGGGTCATTAAGCGGAACAAGCTGGGGAATGATTCAAGACGGGGAGAAAGAAGAGATTATCAGATTTGGCAGCGGTGAAATAATATTTGCCGACATGTTATTTTACGGAAATATGTATACAGAAGAGGACGATAGTACTATTCTTCTTTCAAGAGATGACGAGGCCATCCTTATCCAATATTTCGTTTTATCGCCAAGAAAAATGTTACTAATTATGTCTGAAGATACCGGCGATATACAGTTTAGTTTTATCCTGACAAAATTATAAATAGAGTTGTTTAAAAACACTAAATAGAGTCTGTCCATAATGTAGACACATTATGGACAGACTTCCTTGAAAAACGCATTTTCGCAGCCTTTAGGCGAGAAAATGCAAGGTCTGTCCGCAAAGTAACCGACTTTG